>JACQQP010000172.1 GCA_016206945.1 Candidatus Omnitrophota bacterium
ACCGTAGCAAGACCCGCCTGACAGATCGGAGTGTGCGTCGGATTATCTTAAGGTGTGCCAAGCGCGCCGCCATTAAAAAGGGTGTTTCTCCTCATACGCTCAGGCATAGTTTTGCAACTCATTTGTTGGATCGGGGAGCTGATTTGAGAAGTGTACAAGAATTGCTCGGGCATGCGCATCTGTCAACGACTCAGATTTATACTCATGTATCAACGAAACGGCTCAGAGAAGCTTATGATCAAGCGCATCCTCGGGCTTGAGTATATTGTACGTCATTGCGAGGAGTCCCATATGGGACGACGCCGCTTGTCCGAGCGCCGGTCGGGCGCTTGGTCTTGCGGTGCCGTACGGTCGGTACGGCGAAGCAATCTCAGACCTGCCTGCCGGCAAGCCAGGGATTGCTTCGCTTCGCCCCGTATCATAATTTACGGGGCTTCGCTCGCAATGACGATGAAAGGTTTTTAGAAATGACTTGGATTTATAGCTTTGCATTTTTGATCTTCGTCATTTTTTCGATCCCAAAATTTTTGATACGCTTAGGTCAGGCGACGGATCCCCGTCAACTGGTCCGCGAACGGTTCGGACTTTTACAAGGCGCGTTGAAGAAAAAGATGTGGAACCAGAAAGTTCTTTGGCTTCATGCCGTGAGCGTGGGTGAAGTGATGGCAGCGCGCCAGTGGATTCAACTATTCCTTGCCGCCTTCCCGGATTGGGTACTGGTTCTTTCGGTCACCACGCCCACAGGCCATGAAGTGGCTCAAAGCCTTGCTTCTGAAAGAGTCTTTGTTTTTTATGCGCCATTTGATTTTAAGTTCGTTGTGCGACGCGTTCTCAATGATATCCAACCCCAATTGATTCTTCTTATGGAAACAGAGATTTGGCCTAATTTGATTTCGGAAGCACACTCGCGCAAAATTCCAATTGGAATCATCAACGGCCGAATTTCGCCGCGTTCCTTTCGGAGGTATCAGTTGGCTCGCTTCTGGATGGCTCCTGTTTTGGAAAAGCTTTCCTTTTGTTTGGTTCAATCGGAGCGTGACGGCGAATACTTTCTCAAATTGGGAATGCCCGACCTAAGAATTTTTTATACTGGAAACATGAAGTTTGATCAACTCGGCTTTACCAAGAAGGTTTCAGCGGAAATTATTCTGCAATCTGATGGTCAGACTCAAAGTCCTCAATTTTTTGTCGGAGGAAGTACCCACTGGAATGAGGAAGAGATGCTATTGAGAGTCTTCGCTCGGTTGCGTGGGGATTTTCCCAATCTCCGACTCATTCTGGCCCCGCGGCATCCAGAAAAACTTTCGAAAGTGATTCACGCAGTAAAACGCAGCGGCTTTGAATGTCGGTTTTTTTCACAAAATCATTCTGGCAATCCTTGGCAGGTGTTTTTGATCGATCGAATGGGAGTTCTCGCCTCGCTCTACACGTATGCTCACGTGGTTTTCATCGGCGGAAGTTTTACGCGAAGAGGAGGGCAAAATCCGATTGAGGCCGCCCTTGCAAAAAAGCCGATCCTGTACGGGCCGAATGTATTCAATTTTGAAGAAGTGTACGGAAAGCTCGAGAGAAATGGCGCAGCGATTCAAGTAAATTCTGAGGAAGAATTGTTTCAGAAATCCAAAATGTTGTTGAGCGATCCGCGTATTGAGGAACAAATGGGAACTTTAGCGTGGACTACGGTTCAATCATTGAAAGGGGCTACCGTGCGGACACTGGATTACCTTGCAAGTTGGATTCATGGGCGGGAGCCTTCCGTTGCTTTGGTGAATAAGGTGATGGGATGACCTTGCGGAGCTATTTCCGGTTGCTTGCAGAAGATCGGCCTCATGTTGGCCCTTGGGCGCCGTTTTGGAAGCCGATTCTGAAGGTCGCGTCGTTTGTGTATTTCTTGGGCCTTCAAATTCACCGTTTGCTTTATCACACGGGCATTTTAAAACAACACACATTGAGCCGTCCTGTTATTAGCGTGGGCAATGTGACGTGGGGAGGAACGGGGAAAACGCCTATCGTCGAATACGTCGCCCGTTTTTACCTCAACCGTCGCAAGACGCCACTCATTTTGGCGCGCGGCTACGGGCAGGATGAAAGTAAATTGCTTGCTCGTCAATTGCCTGAAGCACAGTTTGGCATCGGTAAAGACCGCTTGCGAGCGGCCGAGCAGGTTTTGGCCCGGCGCCCCGCCGACGTAATCATTCTAGATGATGGTTTTCAACATTGGCCGATTAAGCGCGATTTGGACATTGCGGTCATCAATGTCTTGAATCCATTTGGAAATTTGTCCCTCGTCCCCCGTGGAATTTTAAGGGAGCCTCTTAAGGGTTTAAGACGAGCAGCGATTGTTGTATTGACCGATGTCAACTTGACGCCACGAAAGGAGCTTGAAGCCTTAAAGGTTAGAATTCGCGACTTTTCTCCGAAGGTGGAATTTATAGAAGCTTATCGCGAAGCACTTTTCTTCTATCGCCCTGGTTCGCGGGAGCGGCTTGCGGTAAATCGGCTCGAAGGGGAGCGGGTCACCAGTTTTTCTGGGATCGGAACGCCGCGCTCTTTCCTGATGCTTTTGAATCTGTTGGGGATTAAAACCGTGCGAAATTTCGAATTCACCGATCACCATAGTTTTACGGAAAAAGAACTCAATGAAATTCTTAGGGTGAAGGAATTAAGTGAATCCAAAGAAGTCATCACGACGGAAAAGGATTATTTACGTTGCGAAGAACCGGTCAGGAGAATTGTGAAACCTCTTGTATTGAAATCCCGTTTGCGCCTGACTACCGGAGAAGGACTTCTTCACCAATTTTTGGGGCACTTTGCAGGTTCGTCTTTATCTCAAGCTTACTCGAGCGGTGAGGGCGAATCTGGGAAACCCAGCTTCAATTCGGGAAGAAAGTTTCATCGAAGGAGGCGGGATTTTTCGAGCAGGGGAAGTGCCTCTCGTGAAAAAACCATCTTGCAAGATGTAGCCAGGCAAGATCCATTGAAAGAGACGGAAGTAAAAAAAGGGGTTAACGAAGCCGGTCGCGCAAAAAATGATATGCCGCCAGAAGCTTTGGGGCGGGAGACGCCAAATGTTTGATTGGCTTGGAGTTTGGCTGGTTCGAGGTTTGAGTCAAATGTTGCAGGCTATGCCGCTTGATACGGGTCTTTTTCTGGGTCGTGTCGTTGGCGTTTTCCTCGCAAAGACCCACCGTCGTCGTCAACTTGCGTATGCGAACTTGAAGGCGGCTTTCGGAGGCCGTTATAGCGCGAGGGAACGTAAGGGAATTGTCCAAAGCGTTTTTCAGAATTTGGCGCAGAATGTTGTAGAAACGCTCCGCTTTCCGAAAATGAACAAACCGTATTTGGAACGTTACATCGAGGTAGAACATCGGGAACGTTACGAAGAGCTCATTCGGGGAAACCATGGAACGGTTCTGATTACACCCCATTTCGGTAACTGGGAGCTTTCCCAAGTCCTTTCCGCGCTGGTTGGAAAGCCTCTGTATGTTTTGGCTCGCGAGCAGAAGCACAGCCGCTTGGACAATTTTTTAAATGAGCTGCGTTCGGTACATGGTTCTATTTCCATTCGAAGAGGGGGTGGGGTTCGTAATTTGATTCGCGAACTCCAAAAAGGCGGCACGGTGGGTGTGCTTGGAGACCTTTCAGGCGGGCGCTCAGGTACAGTCGTTCGATTCTTCGGTCGGAAAACCACAGCCCCTTCCGGAATTTTCCAAATTGCGAGAAAGACCCGTTCCGTGATCCTTCCGTGTTTTATGGTCCGATTGGAAGCAGGGCGGCACCGTGTTTTTGTGGAGCAGCCTCTCGCCATGGGCGATCCGATAAATAAAACGCTTCGTCTTCAGGAGGACATTCAAAATTATTATCATTTGCTTGAAAACTGGATTACGGATCATCCCGATCAGTGGTTTTGGGTTTATAAGCGCTGGAAACATTGTTTTACGAAGCGGATCTTAGTTCTTCGCGATGAACGTCGTGGGCACAGCAATCAATCAGAGGCGATTGCCCGCGAATTTGAGCGGCTTCATCATACAGGCGGAAGGAGCTATGAATTTGAATTCCAATATGTGGATGTCCGATTCAAAAGCGATTGGTGCAGAAAGTTATTTTTTCTGTTCGCATTTTTGATTCGCCCTTTCGCTCAAGGAAATCTGAGCTTTCTCGATTTTTTCTTGAAGCCGGAATGTGCTCAGGCTTGTAGCGCGAGCCATGCGGACATTATTATTTCTGCGGGTTCAAGCCTTGCTCCATTGAATCTTCTGCTCAAAAAAGAAAACCTGGCCCAATCGATTGTGGTGATGAAGCCTTCCTTTCCTTATCTCTGGCATTTTTTCGATCTTTTAATCGTTCCGGCCCACGATGCGTTGCCCAAGCGCGCCCGTAACATCATTCGGACTTGGGTCACGCCTTCTCGAGTAGATCAGGATTTACTTCAAGCTTCCGCTCGGGAATTGAGGAAGGTTGCGCATTTGAGCTCAAATGGTGCAAGACGAATCGGCGTTTTTATCGGTGGGGATACAAAATCATACCGTTTTCATCCCGGCGATTTTCGCAAATGGCTGATCACATTGAAAAAGTGCGCGGAAGAATCCAATTTTGAACTGTTAATCACCACCTCAAGAAGGACCGATCCTGAAATTAGTTCGGTGGTCAAGGAGGAGCTTGGGCAACATCCGTTGACGAAACTTTTGGTGATTGCCAATGAGTTCAACTTACAGAACGTCACCTATGGCATGCTCGCTCTCACGGACATCGTGCTCGTCACAGAAGATAGCATTTCCATGATTTCTGATGCGGTGAGCGCTGGGAAAACTGTTTTGGTGATCGAGGTAGGCAATGGAAAGCTACCCAAAAAACACAGCCGATTTCGCGAATCGCTGGAGTCGAATGCTTTAGTCAACCGGGCGGATGCCTCGAGCTTTCGAGCCAAATTATCCTCTGTGAGTACTGGGGCGAATGGGAGTGTTAGGGAGCGTCAATCCCAACTCATACAAGAGGCGCTTCGGAAGTTGATATGTTGAGAATCGCGCAGATTTTACCTGCACTCAATGTGGGTGGAGTTGAGACGGGCACCGTTGATTTAGCCAAGGCGCTGAAGAAACGGGGTGACGAGCCTTTTGTGATCTCAAATGGGGGACCTTTGGTGGAT
The DNA here is from genome assembly GCA_016206945.1 of Candidatus Omnitrophota bacterium. GTDB lineage: Bacteria > Omnitrophota > Omnitrophia > Omnitrophales > Danuiimicrobiaceae > 01-FULL-45-10b. The sequence goes on from JACQQP010000172.1 coordinate 5,147, forward strand.
GAGCTTGTTAAAGCGGGGATTTCTCATTTGACACTCCCCGTACATCGTAAGTCCCTTACCTCTCTTTCCTTAGTACGCCAAATTCAGGCATTTATTGAACGGGAGCGTATTGATATCCTTCATGCGAGGAGTCGCATTCCCGCTTGGCTCGCCTATCTCGCCGTGAGGCGAACCAATTGTGACTTCGTGACGACCTGTCACGGTTATTACTCTAAACATTTTTTCAGCCGTGTCATGGGATGGGGAAAAAAGGTGATCGTGATTTCTCATTCCATTGGACGGCGGATGATTGACGATTTTGGCGTGCCTCCCGAACGCATTCGATTAATTCATCGAGGTGTCGATCTCGCCCATTACCCTTTTTCGGCCGACAAATACAAGAAGCCGAAATCAGGACCGTTTCGTATTATTAATGTTGGGCGAATCACACCCATTAAAGGTCATGGAGATTTTATCCGGGCGGTTCATCTTCTTTCAAAACGAATTCACAATTTAGAAGTTTCAATCGTGGGCACGCCTGATGACGATAAGGTTTCCTATTTCCGCAATTTAAAACTGATGGTCGAAAGGCTGGGCTTGGGATCGCAGGTGAAGTTTTTAGGAACTCGCCGTGACGTGCCCCAACTCCTGCAATCAGCAGACCTCCTGGTTCTTCCTTCCAGAATTCCCGAGGCCTTCGGGCGTGTTTTGATTGAGGCGGGTGCAGTAGGAACGGTGGCGATCGCCTCTCGAATCGGGGGGATTTTGGATGTCATTGATGAAGGTGAAAACGGTCTTTTGTTTTCCCCAGAGAATTTTGAGGAGATGGCGACTTTGATGGAGAAGATTTTGTTGGACCGCTTGCTCGCGAGAAAATTATCTTCCAATCTTCGCAGGAAAGTAGAGCATGAATTTTCGCTCGATCAAATGGTTGAGAAAACGAGTGACGTTTATCGGGAAGTGAAACAGCAAAAACGAATTTTGATTACGAAGCTGGGCGCTGTGGGTGATTTGGTACTTGCGACTCCGAGTTTTAGAATGGTGAGAAAACGTTTTCCAAACGCACATATTTCGCTTTTGGTGGATCCAAAATTGATTCCCTTGGTCCAACGTTGTCCCTATTTTGATGAGATCATTGCCTACAATCGTTCCCACTACTCAGATCAGTGGCAGCGTTTGTTTAAGTTGAGTAAACGGTTGAGACGATGGGGTTTTGATCTATCGATCGACTTCCAGAACAATTGGAGAACCCATGCGCTTGCGTTCTTAGCAGGCGTTCCAAAGCGGTATGGTTATAAAAGGGGAATCGCTGGTTTCCTGCTCACTCACCCCGTCGTCTTTTGGGACAGAAGTCTCAGTCCTGTGGAGCATCAATTTCAAGTGCTCAAAAGGGCTGGAGTCATCCAATTTGAGAATGCGATCGAACTTTGGCCGGATTCAGAAGCGGATGCTCACATATCAAAACAACTGAGAGAAGCAAAAAATGGTGCGGCCCCTATTCGCATCGGATTGGTTTTAGGGGCTAGTCCACGCTGGCCAACGAAACAGTGGCCTGTGGAACGTTTTGTGGAACTGTCCAAGCGCTTAAGGGACGAATTGGATTGTCAGATTGTCTTGATCGGGCGAGAAGAAGACGAGAGTCTGGCACGTGTGTTTAAGCGAGATCATCTAAAGGGCATTCTCAACTTGACGGGAAAAACGAGTCTGCCGCAATTGGTCAGCCTCGTTAAACAACTTGATCTTTTGGTAACCGGGGACACGGCGCCCCTGCATATGGCAAGTGCGTTCGATACAAAAACGGTCGCTTTATTTGGTCCCACAGAACCCAAACGTCATATGCCGCCGGGAGAGGGCCATATCGCTCTTGTGAAACGGATTCCCTGTCAGCCTTGCTACAGCGGAACGTGCCGAAATTCGATAAAGCTCCTTTGCCTCAAGGAAATTAGTGTGGACGAAGTTTTTGAAACGATTAAACAACAACTTCAGTTGGCAGGGGCTCGGCCTCTCGGCTCAAGCCAGGTGATGGGATAAAAGAGCGCTTTGCTTTGATATTAAGCGCTCTTTTAAACGAGGTGGTGGGATGAATATTGCGGTCTTTACGAAGAATTGGTTGGGGGATGTCATTTTTGAAACGCCTGCCATTCGCGCCATTAAGGAAAATTTTCCTGAATCCCATTTGATCGCCGTTACGCCTCGACGCTGTGTAGAACTTTTGGAGTTCAATCCTTACGTTGATGAAATCATTGCTTTTGATGAAAAGGAAGATGATAGGAGTATGGTTTCGAAATTGAGACTCATTCTTACCTTAAGAAAGCGGAACATTGACAGGGCTTACTTATTTCACCGTTCTTCGACGCGTGCACGGATTGCCTGGCTGGGTGGAGCGCGTGAGCGGATTGGGTACCAGGTGAAAGGAGGGTCTTTTTTGACGCGCGCCATTCCCGAACAGGAAGGGCCTGTTCATGACGTTCAGTATTTTATGGATTTGGTTCGGAACTCCGGCCTTAAAGTAAATGGAGAATATGCTTATGAATTTTATTTTGGGGAAGAAGACGAAGCGCGCGCCAGGTCTTTGCTTGCGGAATACGGACTTGATTCGGAACGGCTTGTGGCCATCAATCCAGGGGCCAACTGGCCGCCGAAGCGTTGGCCTGCTGAATACTTCCGCGAATTGGCCGATCGTCTCATCACGCGATACGACGTCCAGATTGTACTTACGGGCAGTGACGAAGATCAGCCCACAATTGAAAGTATTTTAAACTCCCATGATCGTGTGAACTTAGTTTCAGTCTGTGGAAAAACAACTATACGCCAGCTGGGTGCTTTGTTTTCCATCTGCCGCCTGGTCATTTCGAACGACACAGGTCCGCTTCATATTGCGGCAGGAGTCGGAGCGAACGTTATCGGTCTCTTTGGACCGACCCAACCATTGGAAACAGCTCCTTTGGGCCGCGGACGAAACATCATCATTCATTATGCGCCTGAAGGGGTCCCATTGCCGTGGATCGGAAAGGATTTTCCTTCTCCTTGGATGGAACTGATTTCAGTGGAGGACGTATTCAAAGCGATCGAGCAGGAAAAATTGCTCTCATCATGATTACCGATAGGGACCGTTTGAAGATTCGAAAAATCCTTGTTATTTCGTTAAGCAATATTGGTGATGTTATTTTGACCACGCCGGTTGTTTCAGTTCTTCGCGACCATTTCTCCTCAAGCGAACTTATCGTCATGGTTGGCCCAAAAGGAGCCCCTGTGTTTGAAAATAGTCTCACCGTAAATGAGGTTCTTGTGTTTGATAAATCGGTTTCGTGGTTTGCGAAACTGATGTTGGTTTGGGAATTAAGGAAAAGAAAATTTGACCTCGTGATCGATCTGCGGAATACGGCCATCCCCGTTATGATCGGACCGAAATATCGAACCCCACTTTTTGTTGATCGTTCTTCAGTCTCAATGCGCGAAAGGCATTTGGATCGGCTTCGCTCTCTTATTCCGATCGAACATTCGAGAAATCAATTTAATTTTTTCACCGAAGAAGAAAAGCGATCCATGCAAGCAAAATTAAGCGCGTGCGTCGATGGTCCGAAGGGAAATGGTTTTGTTGTGATTGCGCCTGGCGCGGGAAGTGCGCTTAAACAATGGACACTTTCTGGATTCTCTGAGCTCATCGATCATTTTATTGGGATGGGAATGCAAATCGTTCTGGTGGGAGATGATCGGGAAGCGGCTTTGGGAAAAGCACTCGAGGACAGAGCTTCGAAGCCCGTTGCCAATTTGGTCGGAGCGCTTACGTTGAGGGAGTTAGCGGCATTGATTCAGGAGGTCACGCTTGTTGTGGCCAATGATAGTGCGGTGATGCACCTGGCCCACGAGCTTGAGCGTCCCACCGTTTCCATTTTTGGACCCACGAGTGAACAGAAATATAGTCGTGTCACAAACGGCTATAAAACCGTTCGATTAGATCTCGAGTGCACGCCGTGTGAACAAGCCCAATGTCGTTTGGAACGGCGCATGTGTTTGGATGATTTGCCCGCAAAACTGGTGATCGATGCTTGTGAAGAGCTTTTGAATGATGCGTCCCATTGAATGCACCAACCTCAAGCGAATTTTAGTGACCCGTACGGATCGAATCGGTGATGTTGTTTTGTCGACGCCTGTTTTTCAGGCGGTCAAGGAAAGATATCCTGAGAGCCATCTTGCGGCCCTTGTCCTTAAAGAAACGGAGGCCGTTGTTCGCGGCAATCCCTCGCTGAACCAAGTGATTGTCTATGACAAAAAAGGACATGAGAAAAGCTGGTGGCGAAGCTTTTTATTTGGTGTCAGATTAAGAAAAGAGAACTTTGACATTGTGATTCACCTTCACCCCACGAACCGGGTTCATTTCATTTCGTGGCTTGCCAACATTCCCGTTCGCATCGGTTATCGGCGAAAAAACCATTATCTTCTCACTCATGTTATTGAAGAGAAAAAGTGGGAAGGAAGAAAACACGAAGCCGAATACAATTTTGATCTCCTCGCGTTGATTGATGTTTCCAAACCTGAGGAACTTGAGCTTTATTTCCCGCTGCAGGATAAAGATCGTGAACTGTTGATGAACGTGTTGCCTTCGGGTTTTAATGGGAATCATTACGTCGTGTTTCATCCGAGTGCCAGTTGTATTTCGAAAAGGTGGTCTCCTGAACGATTGGCAAACGTGGCGGACCGCTTGGTGCAAAATTATGGCGTGCGAGCCGTTATTGTTGGGGAAGGAGCGGGGACTTTACATGCCGCACAAATGCAGAAATTTATGAGGAAAGAAGCGCTTAATTTGGGGGGAAAACTAAATCTGGGCATGCTCGCTTGGCTTTTGAAGGGTGCGCGGCTTTTGATTTCCAATGATTCAGGACCTGTTCATGTTGCCTCTGCGGTGGGAACGCCTGTGATTTCAATTTTCGGCAGGAATCAACCTGGTCTAGGCACGACGCGTTGGAGGCCCATTTCGCCAAACAGTTCTTTCCTTCAAAAAGATGTCGGATGCATTGAATGTCTCGCCCATAATTGTCAAATTGATTTCAAATGCCTTAAAGACTTACAAGTAGAAGAAGTGCTTGAGGAAGCGAAGCGGTATGAGCCATTTTTGGTTTAGCAAAGCAGCCTTGGATCCAACGGCATCCTTAGAGCGGGTTTTGCTCATTCACCCGTTTGGAATTGGGGATGCTCTTTTCATAACGCCTGTGATACGCGCTCTGAAAGAAAGCGGTGTCAACCAGATCGATCTGTTACTTGGAAGTAGAACAAGGGATATTTTTGAAACCAATCCTCATGTTCATCAAATTTTTGAGTGGGATAAATCTTTGGTTACCGGTTTTTCGATGAAGTGGGGTCGTTTCAAAAGATTAGTGGCACTTTTTTTGAAACTTTGGCGGAACCGCTATCAAGTTTGCGTTGATTTTTCTCCAAGAGCTCAGTACGCTTTCTTGGCCTGGGCTATTTTTTGGATTCCCATCCGTATTGGTTTTAATTTTAAGAGGCGCGGATTCTTTTTAACGCACAAGAAGGATTTGCGTCAGGGTTTTTCCAGAAAACCAGTTTTGGAATATTATTGCGACCTTCTCCATTTTCTAAATATTCAAGTGTCAAATAGACGCACAGAATTTTTCTTAACCGATGAGAATCATGAAAATGGCAACGTGATTTTAAGAAAGCTTGGGCTCGACAACGATCGACCGTACCTGATTGTCGTTCCGGGCGGAGGCGAATCCTGGGGTCCCGATGCTCGCCTGAAACGCTGGCCCGTAGTTTACTTTGGGAAGTTAATCCGCAGTTTGTATCAAGATCGCCGTTCGGTTTTTGAAAAAGTTTTGATCCTTGGCGGACGCAAGGAACATTCCTTAGGGACTGAACTTTTGCAGGAATTGGGTGGCGTGAGCGCTCACAATCTTTGTGGTTCAACGTCCATTCGAACCGCTGGCGCCTTGATTGAAAAAGCGGCATTTCTCCTAGCAAATGACGGCGGATTAGTTCATTTGGCGCATGCCCTGCATACTCCTTTAATTGCCTTGTATGGCCCAGTTGATCCTCAAGTGTATGGCCCTTATCCTTTGACTTCTGAAGCCCTTGTGATTACGAATGAAGGTCCGGCTTGCCGTCCTTGTTATCAGCAGTTTCGATATCAGGCAAGTTGCGTGGGTGTTGAATGTTTGGCGGCATTATCGGTTGAGCGCGTTTTGGAGAAAATTAGGTCATCACGCTTTCTTGAGCGATTGCAACCAAATTTAGTCTCAAGATAAAGATGAAATTAAGCAACTATTTCTTTTTGATCTTCCTGTTTTTTTCGTCGGTAGGTTTTCAAGGATGTGGCGGAGTCAAAACTCAGAAATTAAATCTGGTTGCCAATGAGGTCAAGAGTCAGATTGTCGGGAATGCACCTTTTACGATTCAAGAAGGGGAGAAGCTTCGGTTTAGCGTTCGGTGGCTTGGCATGGAAGTGGGCACCGCTGAAGCAGTGGTCAAAGGAATTGAGAAAGTCAACGGGCGGGACGCCTATCATATTGCGGCTTATGCCCGCTCGAACTCCTTGATCGACCTGATTTATCCGGTTCGTGATGAGCACCATACCTATGTGGACACGGAACATTTTCATTCGCTCCGCTACGAAAAAATTCTCCGGGAGGGAACTTTTCGTGCTGACGAAGTGATGGAATACGATCAGGAAAATCATACCGCAACCTATTTCTCGAGGAAGAATAAAACCAAGAAAAAAATGTTTATTGCAAAGAACACCCATGACCAGGTTTCCGCCGCCTATTGGTTTCGTACGCAGCCGATGAAGATAGGAGATAGGATTCATATTCCTGTCGAAGCTGACGAGAAAAATTGGGATTTAGAAGTTCGCGTGACTCAAATGGATCGGGTTGAAATCAAAGGACTGGGGACTTTTGATGCATTTCAAATCGAACCGATGGCCAGTTTTCAAGGAATTTTTATTCGACGCGGAAAAATCCGCGGCTGGTTGGGAACTGACGAAAAACGACTTCCCCTGATGATGAAAACTAAAGTCCCTGTTCTTGGGACAGTTACTGTTGTATTAACTCGTTATGAGGGTTGGTAGACATGACGTTTATGAGGAAGTGGTGGCTCTGGACTGCTCTGCTTTTATTTGGAGCTTTGGCCATTATATTCTTCACCTTCCCGATAAAAGGACATATTCCGGTTCTCATGTATCACTTAATTTTGCCGAAATCCGAGGTTGGACATAATTCATTTCATGTCAGTATTGAGAGTTTCGAGCGTCAAATGTGGTTCTTAAAAACGTTTGGATACCGGACAATTTCGCTCGATGAATATTATGAGATTAAAACGGGCGAGCGGAAACCTCGCGGAAGGGAAGTGCTCATCACGTTTGATGATGGACATAGATCCTATGCCGATGCAGCACTCCCCATTTTAGAACGTTACCAGATTCCTTCAGTGAATTTTTTGATTTGGGAACACGCGACAGACAAGTTTTGGAAAGATTATATGACCTTGGAAGAAGCAAAGCGGATCGCTGATCATCCCTTGGTTACGTTTGGATCCCATACGATCAGTCACCCCAATCTAACCGCAATTTCTTCCGAACAAGCATGGTTTGAGATCAAAGCATCAAAAGACGAATTTGAAGATGCCTTCCAGAAGCCATTTCATTATTTTTGTTATCCAGAAGGTTCTTTTAACGAAGAAGTCATTCAGTTGGTTGAAAAAGCGGGTTATCGTCTTGCTTTTAAAACATCACTGAAACACTTGGAAGGGTTTCCTCAAACTTCTTATACGCTCCGTCGCATCAAAGTGCGGCAGAGGGGTGATCTCCTTGCTTTCTGGTTTAGCGTAGCTGGGTTCACAGATTATGTCAATGGGACAAGGACTTTTTTCCGTCAATTGACAGCTAATAAAGTGAATGATAAACTGATTGCTCATAAGCCGATCTATAAAACAACATAAGTTATTTATTTATAATGGATAAGATCAAATTCTGTGAAGCATAGATTTGTTTCCTTGAATGGAAAGAACGCGAAGTCGTTCTCCAAATGGATAGATCGTTTTCCGGATACCAAGATTTTGGTGATTGGTGATTGGATTTTGGATGAATTTGTTTGGGGGACGGTAGAGCGCATTTCTCCAGAAGCTCCGGTACCTGTGGTCTCGGTGACTCGGGAATCGTTTGTTCCAGGCGGAGCCTTGAATGTCGCAAATAACATACGCACCTTAGGCGGCACTGTTTTTCCTTGTGGTCTTGTTGGGCGCGATCTTCGCGGGCGCATGCTGGTCAAGGTGATGCGAAAGGAAGGCATCGATACGGGAGGTGCTATTTATGATCATGGCCGCCCTACAACGCTCAAGACCCGTGTCGTGGCTCATTCTCAGCAAGTAGTTCGTTTTGACCGTGAAGATCGTCGGGACCTGAGTCGGGAGCATCTCAAGAAAGCGTTGACCTTCATCGAAAGGATATTGGAGAACGTTGACGCTGTTGTTATCGAAGACTACGGAAAGGGAATGATTACCCCGGAACTTTTAACGCATCTTTTAAGAGAAGCAAAGTCATTGAAGAAACCCGTTCTCGTTGATCCTAAGGAAAAACATTTTTCATATTATCGGGGTGTGACTGCCATTACACCGAATAGGAGGGAAGCACTCAGTGCTTATGGGCAGAATGCAGATGGACACGTTCCTCATTTAAATGAAGTAGGGCAAAAATTGCTTAGGCAATTTTCCTGTGAAGCCGTGTTAATCACCCTGGGTGAGGAGGGAATGATTCTTTTTGAGAAAAATGGAGCCATTACAAGGATTCCGACTGCGGCTCAAGAGGTATACGACGTTTCAGGTGCGGGTGATACCGTGATCGCTGTATTCGCCATGGCCGTTGCGGCGCGTGCCCCAATGAAAGAAGCGGCAGTGCTTGCCAATTGCGCGGCCGGTGTTGTCGTTGGAAAGTTGGGAACGGCGACGCTCACTCGAGAAGAATTAAAGGCCGCTTTGCCTGCTTTGTCAAATCTGAGAAGAAAGAGGTCATTGACGCGTGTCTAGGCAGGAAGCGGTCTGCATTATTCCAGCTCGTCTGGAATCGACTCGGTTTCCAAGAAAACTCCTCCAAGTCATTGAGGGTAAACCGTTACTTCAATTCGCTTATGAAAGTGCGAAGAGGGCAAAGCGGCTTGGGCACATCGTTGTCGCCTGCGATCACGAGTTAATTAAAGACTCGGTCCAATCCTTCGGCGGAGAAGCGATTTTGACGGCACCACATCATACGAGCGGCACCGAGCGGATTGCCGAGGTTGCAAGCGGATTTGCGTGTGAATTTATTGTGAATCTTCAAGGGGACGAACCTTTAATGCATTCGAGCGTGATCGATCAAATTGTGGAAGTTTTGCAGAGTGATTCATCCTGTGTTATGTCAACCGCCTGTGTTCTTAAGAATGATCCCGAGGAATTTTTAAACCCAAACGTTGTAAAGGTAACCAGGGATCAAAATGGTTGGGCGCTTTATTTTTCTCGCTCGCCGATTCCGTATGATCGTGACCAACGCGCGCACCCGTATTTCAAACATCTGGGGATTTATGGTTATCGACGTGAATTTCTTTTGCAGTTTCCAAAACTTCCACCGTCGACTTTAGAACAGCGTGAAAAGTTGGAGCAACTGCGAGCGCTTGAGAATGGATATCGGATTAAAGTGGTAGAAACCGTGCATGATTCAATCGGGGTAGACACGGAGGAGGATTTCCAGATCGTGAGAAAGCGACTTGCTTCGGATCGGATAGGAGCGCGCAGTGCCTAAGCATATATTTATTACGGGAGGCGTTGTTTCGTCGCTCGGAAAAGGAATAGCTTCCGCCTCGATCGGGAAACTTTTGGAAGCAAAAGGTCTGAAAGTCTGTATGCAAAAGTTGGATCCTTACATCAACGTGGATCCTGGAACCATGAGTCCCTATCAGCATGGTGAAGTATATGTGACGGAGGACGGGGCGGAGACGGATCTCGACCTGGGTCATTATGAGCGCTTTACCAATAGCCCCATTGGAAAGCTCAATAATGTCACGACGGGTCAGGTTTACTATTCGGTCATCATGAAGGAGCGCCGCGGTGATTATTTGGGCGGGACCGTTCAGGTCGTTCCGCACATTACGGATGAAATCAAGGAGCGGATTCGTGCCGTTTCGCGCGGGAAGCGTTACGATATCGTCATTTCAGAAATTGGCGGGACGGTCGGTGATATCGAATCTCTTCCGTTTTTGGAAGCAGCCCGTCAATTTCGACAGGAAGAAGGGCGCGAAAACGTCATTTTTATTCACCTCACATTGGTTCCGTTCATCCGAGCCGCGGGCGAACTGAAAACGAAACCCACCCAACACAGCGTTGGAACCTTGCGCGAAATTGGTATCCAGCCCGATATTCTCCTATGTCGAACTGAAAAAAGGCTCTCCAAGGATTTGCGCTCGAAAATTGCGCTCTTTTGTAACGTTGATCCTGAGGCGGTCGTGGAAGCGCGCGATGTGCGTTCTATTTATGAAGTGCCTCTTTTTCTTAAGGAACAGGGTCTTGATCAAGTGATTTGTCGTTATCTACATATGGAGTATAAAGCGGGTAATTTAAATGATTGGAAAAAAGAGGTTGTCGACCGGGCACTTTTTCCGAAATACCAAGTGACCATCGGAGTAGTCGGAAAATATGTGGAGCTTCAAGATGCTTACAAATCACTTTACGAGGCATTAAGACATGCAGGAATTGCCAATGACAGCCGTGTGGTGATCAAACGCTTTAACTCGGAGCGGTTGCTTAAAAGTACCGTTGAGCGTGACTTAGCTAAAGTCGACGGCGTTTTGGTGCCTGGCGGCTTTGGAAATCGCGGGATAGAGGGTAAGATTCGAGGGATCCGATACGCACGCGAACATGGCGTGCCTTTCCTCGGGATTTGCTTGGGCATGCAATGTGCTGTCATTGAATATGCCCGAAACGTCCTGGATTTCAAAGGAGCCAATTCAACGGAATTTAATAAAAAAACACCCTATCCTGTCATCAGTTTGCTTGAGGAGCAAGAAGAAGTCACAAACTTGGGAGGCACCATGCGTCTCGGCTCATCCTTGTGTGAAGTGAAGCACGATACGTTTGCTTATGAGGCCTATGGAGCAGAAGAAATCTATGAGCGCCATCGTCATCGTTACGAGTTTAATAATAAGTATCGGGAGGCGTTCGTAAAAAACGGTTTCCGCTTTTCCGGACTTTCCCAAGGTGGGAAGCTGGTCGAAATGATCGAGGTAGAAAACCATCCCTGGTTTGTGGCGGGCCAATTTCATCCTGAGTTTAAATCGAAGCCCGACAAACCCCATCCTCTTTTTAAGGCGTTTGTTGCCAAGGCGCTTGAATTGAAACGTAGCGGAACGAAGAAAGAGATTGATCGTAGAACTGAAGAAGTTCAGGAAAAGGTTTATGAAGCAAGTTCGGCTGGGTAATATTATTTTCGGCGATCCAAACCAGTTTGTGTTCATTGCGGGGCCCTGTGTCATCGAAGGAGAAGAGAGCACACTTCGGCATGCCGAGCGAATTTCTAGGATGGTACAAGAACTCAATATTCCTTATGTGTTTAAGTCGAGTTACGACAAAGCGAATCGTTCTTCAATCCATTCTTATCGAGGTCCTGGAATTGAGGACGGACTTAAGATTCTTGCGAAAGTAAAGAAGGAATTTCAAATTCCTGTTTTAAGCGATGTCCATACCGTTGAGGAGGTCGACCGAGCGGCCGAAGTACTCGACATTCTTCAAGTGCCTGCCTTTCTTTCCCGCCAAACAGATCTCGTCGTTGCCTGTGCAAAGACTCGAAAAATCGTGAATGTGAAAAAAGGACAATTTCTTTCTCCATGGGACATGAAGAATGTCGTTGAAAAGATTGAGTCGGTTGGAAACAAAAATATTTTATTAACCGAGAGAGGCGCTTCCTTTGGTTATCGGAATTTAGTCAGCGATTTCCGGTCGATTCCAATTATGCAAGGTTTTGGTTATCCCGTTGTTTTTGATGTGACTCACTCGGTTCAAATCCCGGGCGGTTTAGGACATGCTTCGGGAGGGCAAGCCGAATTTATTCCTACGTTGGCACGATGTGCCGTTGCGGCCGGGGTGGACGCCGTTTTCATGGAGGTTCATGAAAATCCCAAGGTCGCCAAATCGGATGGGCCCAATAATTTAGCGCTTTCTGATTTAAAAGATATTCTTCAAGTTTTGAAACGGATTCGTGCAGCAGCACCTTTAGTCAGAGAAGAAACTTCGAAAAGGAAGCGTTCACTCAAAAAAACGGTGACGGTGTGATGGGATGAAACAAGACCGCTTGCTTGCGAAAAAAATTCTGAGGACGGAGGCTCAAGCCATTCACAAACTCATGACGCGAATTAACCGTGAGTTTGAGGAAGCGCTTGATCTATTGGAGCGCGCCAGCGGCCGTGTCATTGTGACGGGAATGGGAAAGCCCGGTTTCATCGCTCGCAAAATCGCGGCTACGTTTGCTTCTACGGGAACTCCCAGTCTCTTCCTGCATCCAGCGGAGGCGGTTCACGGCGATCTTGGAATGGTGACAAGACAGGATGTAGTCCTTGCTATTTCCAATAGCGGAGAGACGGAGGAAATCACAAAATTGCTCTCTACGATTAAAAAGATTGGGGCCAAGCTGATTGCTTTGACGGGCAATGTTAAGTCTACGTTGGCGAAAAATTCCGACGTCGTATTGAACATTGGGTTAGAAAAGGAAGCGTGTCCTTGGAATTTAGCTCCTACCGCATCAACGACAGCATCTTTAGCCATGGGTGATGCATTGGTCATTTGTTTGGCAAAGAGAAAGGGGTTTCGCGAAGAGGACTTCGCCTTTCTTCATCCTGGAGGCAACCTCGGCAAGAAATTACTTAAAGTGCGTGATTTAATGAGGCGGGGAAAGTCACATCCGATTGTGCCCGGAACGGCGACAGTGAAAAAAGCGCTCTTGGCCATTACCAGTGCTCGCGCAGGTTCCTGTACCGTTGTGGATCGAGATGGAAAACTCAAGGGAATTTTTACGGATGGAGATTTAAGGCGCCATCTTAAGGAAAATGGCGTATCAATTTTGTCACAGCCAATTGAACCTTTTGCAACGAAACAACCCGTGACCATTCAAGAGGACAGATTAGCTGCGGAGGCGCTTCAACTTTTGCGCGATCGGCACATTGATGAGTTGCCAGTTGTTGACCGTAAAGGGCGCGCCGTTGGCCTGCTGGATGTGCAGGATCTGTTAAAAGCAGGCTTTGTGTGAGCAAGACAAGGAAACACCGATTTCTGCTCTACCTTGGTCTTGAAGTGATCAGACACATTGTCTTGGTGCTGCCAAGGTGGCTCAATTTGGCGATCGCGCGAGCTCTTGGCTTTGCAACCTTCTGGGTTCTTCCCAAGGAACGAGCCAAGACGGTGCGCCATTTGAAGGAAGCTTTTGGCGATGAAAAAACTGAGAGCGAACTTCGGAAAATCGGCGAGAAGGTTTTTATTCATTTGACTCAGTCTGCAATTGACGTCCTTTGTTTCCCGCGGCTCAATCGTAAGCGCGTAGAGCGCCTTGTTGATTTGGAGGGCGGCACTGAAAGGCTAGATCGTGCGCTGGCGCGCGGAAATGGCGTGATCGCATTGACAGGTCACATTGGAAACTGGGAACTCTTGGCTTCGTATTTTCGATTTCTGGGCTATCCAGGACGCTTGGTAGGTCGAAGGATTTATTACGAGCGGTTCGATCAGGTACTAGTTTCGCTTAGAAAGAGTGCTCTTGTCTCGACCCTTTATCGGGATGAATCTCCACGCCAGGTCTTGGCCGAACTTCGAGCGAACCATGTCGTGGGAATGTCTGCCGACCAGGACATTGATAGCGTGGAGGGAGTTTTTGTTCCTTTTTTTGGAAAATGGGCTTGGACACCGACAGGTCCAGCAAAAATCGCATTGGCCAGCGGGGCAGCTATTGTTCCAGCCTTTATGCTTCACGATCGGAATCGATACCGATTATTCATTGAAGAACCTATTTGGCCCGTTGAAAGCGTTTCAAAGGAAAAAGCGATCGGCATGATGACGGAGGCTTGGTCTCGAGTCGTTGAAAGTTACATTCGACGTTATCCAGATCAATGGGTTTGGATGCACCGCCGCTGGAAAACCCAGGCGGACGTTGCCGATCGCTTTAGGGATGCATCAGAACTACAAGAAGTAAAGTTATGATCCCATCTGAAAGAAGAGAACAGAGAACGGTGTACAGAGTACAGAAGATTAGGTCCCGTTCTTTTTTACTCTGTTCTCTGTACTCTGTTCTCTGTACTCTGTTTCTAGAGGTGATGGGATGATCCCAACCACCTGTTTTTCTCGCGTTTCATTCAGGTGGTTGAACTTTGAAACGCGAGAATTTCTTTCAGAAATTAAAGGCCGCATTAACTTAAAACGAGGCGTTCTTTTAAAACAGGTGGTGGGATGATCCGCAAATTTGTTGTCATTTCGGTCATTTTAGTTTCGGCTTATGTGGCCTTGATTCAATGGAAACTATGGATGCACGTGCTTTCCGGTACGCAGTTTTGGAAGGTGCCATCCAGTGAGACGCAGGACGGCTCAGCGCAGCGCGTCTATAGTTTCTCGTTTTCAAAATACACCGAAGATGGAAAAAAAGAACTCGAAATCGAGGGAGATTCGGCGGATATTCTTTCGCAAAATGTGGGGCTTATCAATGTGATCGCAAAGGCCTATGCGGAGGAATCTCCCGTAACGATTACGGCTGATCAAGGTTCCATCGATCGTTCCACAAACAACATCCTTTTGCATAAGAATGTCGTGGCCACCACAGAGAATGGAACACGTTTGCTCACCGAAAAACTTGAAATACATCCAGACAGCAAGAATTTGGCTACCGATGTAGAAGCAAAGGTCAAGAAAGACAATATCAACATCCAAGGAATCGGCGCTCAGAGTGACTCCCAATTGAACAAAGTGACCTTTAAGAAAAACGTAACTGTAGTCATTCAAAGTCCTGAGGCAAAATCAAAATCACCCACGATCATTACCTCTGATGGGCCGCTCGATTTGGACTATAAGCGGGACGTTGCCCACTTTTCAAAAAATGTGGTGGCGCGGCACGATCAGGGAGTATTGACTGCGGATTACATGGATGTGCTCTATCATAAAGAAACGAGTCGCCTTTCGAAAATTATTGCACGCGGGAACGTGGTGATCGTGAGTAAAGATGGGACCAAGACGTTTAGCGACAGCGCTGTTTATTTGGCCAAAGAAAAGCGCATCGTCTTGGGTGGTGATGTAGAAACACAGTACGATCCGAGCAGCGCAGGTGTAGATGGAACTTTGTTTTAAGATTTGAGGGAGAACAAATTGTACATACTTGAAACACAGGAGCTCGTGAAAACTTATAAGGGCCGGACTGTCGTCAGTCAAGTTTCGATTCAAATGAACCGTGGAGAAATCGTCGGCCTTTTAGGGCCGAATGGCGCTGGCAAGACAACCACTTTTTACATGGTGGTAGGGGTGATTAAACCGGATCGAGGAACCATTTTTTTTCGTGGGGAGGACGTGACCCACCTTCCGATGTATCGACGTGCTCGTCTTGGAATTGGCTATCTCTCACAGGAACCTTCTATTTTTCGTCGGCTCACGGTGGAGGAAAATATCATGGCGATTTTAGAAACCCTTGATATTCCCCGTGTGGAAAGGCAGAAACGTTTAGAGCGTCTCCTGGAAGAGCTGGACATTGCCTATCTGGCAAAGAACAAGGCTTATACGCTTTCAGGAGGAGAGCGTAGACGGCTTGAGATCACGCGCGCCTTGGTGACTAATCCCTCGCTGATTTTGTTGGACGAACCGTTTAGCGGCGTGGATCCCATTGCCGTATTTGAGGTCCAAAAGATTCTCCAAAAATTAAGGTCCCAGGGCTTAAGCATTCTGCTCACGGACCACAGCGTTCGCGAAACGCTTTCGATTACGGACCGAGCTTATATTATGTGTGACGGTAGAATTGAAGTTTCTGGTACTTCTCGTTTTCTGGCAACGGATAAGAAAGCGAGGGAGATTTATTTGGGAGAACGTTTTGTTTTGGCTTAATAAATCATTTACCCTGTTGGGAATGACATTTCTAACGGGGTTCAACGCGGTGACGGAGGGGAACTTGAATGAAAATTTCTGAAATCTTAGACAAGCGGGCAATTAAAATTGGCTTGACATCTACAACGAAGGAAGAAACCTTAAAAGAATTGGTAGCTGTCCTCGCAAAGGTCGAGGACATAGGAGATTCAAAAGGGATCATCAAGGCTTTGATCGAGCGCGAAAGCCTTGGTTCAACAGGGATTGGCCAAGGGATCGCGATTCCTCATGGCAAGACCGATAAGGTCACGCGGCTGATCGCCGTCCTTGGCATCAGTAAGTTCGGAGTTGATTTCGATGCGCTGGATGGTGAGCCGGTTTATATTTTCTTTCTTTTGGTAGCTCCTAAAGCCACGGCGGGCCCGCACCTAAAAGCGCTTGCTCAAATTTCACGTCTCCTCCGGGATACTTATTTTTGTGAATTGATCCGCAAGTGCCAGACAGCCGAGGAAGTTTACAATTTGATCAAGAACGAAGAAGATAAGAAGCATTAACGTTTGCTATTCGTCGCGGCATTGATCCTCAACGAACATGCCATATCTTTCCGTACAGAACTTTTTTGATGGAATGAGGGAGCAGCTGAAGTTAAGCTTGCTTACCCCGACGGTTCCCTTAACTCGTAAGATTCGTTCGCCGGAAATTCATCGGCCCGGCCTCGCTTTTTCTGGTTTTTACGATTATTTTGCTTTTGATTGTGTGCAGATTCTTGGCACGACAGAAATTGGTTTTTTAAAAAAATTGTTGGGTCCCGCGCGCGCCCGGAATTTAAAACGATTCTTCTCCTATCGGATTCCTTGCGTCATTGTTTCGAAACAGCAATCCGTCCCGCGTGATTTTTTGGAACAGGCCATTGAGGCGGCCATTCCTGTTCTGCGTTCACCCTTTCGAACCGCGCGCGTAGCAAGTCAAGTGACGCTTTTCATTGAAGAAGCAAATGCCCCCGAGACGAGCATTCACGCAACGCTCGTGGATGTGTATGGAGTGGGTGCGCTCCTTCTTGGGAAAAGTGGTGTGGGGAAATCGGAATGTGCGCTTGAGCTTGTGGAAAGGGGCCACCGCTTAGTCGCAGACGATATGGTTGAAATTCGCGTAGAAAATCGGATTCTTATGGGACGGTCGAATCGGATTCTACATCATCACATGGAAATTAGGGGGCTCGGAATCATCGACGTTCGCGCCATCTTTGGGGTCGGTTCCGTTCGGAATTCTAAACGGATCACTTTAGCGGTAACGCTCGAACATTGGAAAAAAGAACGTGAGTATGAACGGCTTGGTCTTGAAGATAGGATGTATGAGCTCTTGGGCATCAAGATACCGCACCTGATCATCCCCGTCCGTCCCGGCCGTAACATCCCTATATTGGTTGAAACGGCAGCTTTGACTCAGCGGCTCAGTACGATGGGTGCTCATCCAGCAAAGGAATTTAATCAGAAGTTAATTGACACGATGCGCGTTTCCAAACCGGAGACAGATTAATTGATGATTCCATCACCTGTTTGCAAAGAGCGCGCATTTGGTTCTAAACATCACGCGCTCTTTGATCCTTTAAGAAAAGATCTCGCCACAACGTGGCGAGACAAACAGGTGATTGGGATGATCCCATCTGAAAGAAGAGAACAGAGTACAGAGTACAGAGAACAGAAGGTGAGTTTCCATTCTTTTTTACTCTGTTCTCTGTCATCAGTACTCTGTAATGTTTTCCTTCAGGTGGTGACATGAAGTTTTTCCGATGGCTTTATCCAGGAATCGGGATTAAACGATGGGTCGTTTTGGCCGCTTTTGGACTTGGCATCATGGTGATTGTGGGCCTTTCTGCGGTGAAGACGATTGCACAACACAGCGTCCTTTTGGCAAGTTTTGCCACCGCTTTTCTCATTTTTGGAATTTTTTTGGTTTACACGTCACTTAAAAATGTGGTTCGCATTTTCGTTCGTGCACTTATGCCAGAGCCTGCGGAAGACTTGGCGAACATTGTGTATCAAAGTCGAAAGCGGGATTTTCTTGCTCGTGGACCTCGCGTGGTCACCATTGGCGGCGGCACCGGTTTGAGCGTTCTTCTCCAAGGAATTAAGGCCTATACTAATAACGTCACTGCCGTTGTCACCGTGACCGATACGGGCGGGAGTTCGGGGCGCCTGCGCGATGAGCTGGATATTCTGCCGCCGGGCGATATTCGCAACTGTCTTGTGGCGCTTGCCGATGCAGAACCGCTGATCCGGAACCTGTTTCAATATCGTTTTGAAGAGGGAGAAGGTCTTAAAGGACACAGTTTTGGAAACTTGTTCATCACGGCACTTTCCATGGTAACGGGTGACTTTGAAAAAGCGATCCGCGAATCGAGCAAGGTGCTTGCCATTCGGGGAAGAGTGTTGCCATCCACTCTGGATAAAGTAACGCTCGTAGGCGAATTTACCGATGGGACAACGGCTGAAGGAGAAACAAATATCACGGACACAAGGAAACCGCTGAAGCAGATTTCGCTTCGCCCTGCCAATTGTCGCGCTGCAGACGAGGCGTTGGAAGCGATTGAAAGTGCAGATCTTGTGATCATGGGGCCAGGGAGTCTTTATACGAGCATTCTCCCTAATCTTTTGATCCAGGATGTTTCGAATGCCATCTTGGAATCGGATGCATACAAGATTTTCATTATCAATGCGATGACCCAACCTGGTGAAACAGAAGGTTACACCGCTTACGACCACCTCCGCGTTTTGATCAGCCATACGGATCCCGGCATTGTCGACGCCTGTTTTATCAATACCCAATCCATTCCCAAGGCAATCCTGGAACGTTATCGCGAAACCAATGCGTACCCGGTTGAGGCTGATGTCGCAAAGATTCGGGAACAAGGGTATGAGGTCATTGGCTGTGAGATTTTGAAACTGGATTCGCAAGTGAGGCACGATCCGGTGAAACTGGCCAAGGTTATTTTGGATCAATATTTTGAAGTCCTGAAGCGGTAATCATTGTGGTGGAACTTCCGTGGAGCATTCCAAGGTAATTGAAAAGAAATTTGTGGTTCGAAGCGAGTTGGGCTTGCATGCTCGCCCTGCCGCTTTGTTTGTGCGTACGGCGAATCGGTTTCAAAGTGATATCACCGTTCAGAAAGGGAGACAGAAAGTGAATGGCAAGTCGATTATGGGTATCATGATGCTTGCCGCGGGACCGGGAAGTTCTATCACCGTCAGAGTTGTTGGACCCGATGCGCAACGCGCGATGGCTGAAATTGAGAAGTTGATGGATAACAAAATGAATCAGTAAGGCGAACCCCGTTAGATTTCTAATCGCAGCGGGGTTCTTTAAAACGGTTGAAAAATACAGGTAGGTTTTAACGGTGAAGAAACATATGTTGGAAGATCTAATGGGGTGAAAACGTTCAAGGGGATTCCGGTTTCTCCGGGGGTTGCGACGGCGAAAGCCTTGGTGCTTCGCGGCCAAGACTTTTTTTCGGTGCCGAAGGTCGAGATCCGTTCGGAGGATATTCCGAAAGAGATTGTTCGGTTTGAAGAGTCTCTGACCAAAACGCGGTCCGACCTTTTTAATGTACGGAAAAAAATCGCCCAAGACCTTGGTCATGAGCATTCGGATATTTTCAGCGCGCATTTGCTGATTCTGGAGGATCGGACTTTGATCGAGGATGTTTTGTCCAAAATTAAGTCAGAGCGTGTCTCGGCCGAATACGCGTTTTCGTTGGTGATTCAGCGTTACTTCCATGCTTTCGCTCAGATTAATGATGACTATTTGAAAGAGCGCGTCGCCGATATCAGGGATGTAGGGCGGCGGATTCTCTTGAATCTGCGCGGTGAGAAGGCGGACTCACTCGTTCATTTGAAAGAGGATATCATCGTGATTGCCCACGATCTTTCTCCTTCCGAGACGGCAACGATGGATCGCGAACACGTGATCGCCTTCGCCACAGATATCGGTGGTCCTACTTCGCATACGGCCATTATGGCTCGCTCTATGGAAATTGCAGCGGTCGTGGGGCTGGGTCGTATCAGTAAAGAAGTATCAAATGGTCAAATGGTCATCATCGACGGAAATCACGGAATTGCGATCGTCGGCCCTGATCCCCAAACGATCGAGCGATACGCGAGCGAAGAAAAGCGTTTCGTCGAGTTAATTACTGAACTTGACAAGTTGAAGTCGCTTGCCGCAGAAACATTGGATGGCCACAAGCTTCAGCTCACTGCGAATATCGAATTTCCAGATGAAATTCCGTCCGTGATTGCCCATGGAGCAGAAGGAATCGGTCTTTACCGAACCGAGTACTTTTATATGAATCGAACGGATCTACCCTCCGAAGAGGAGCAATTCAATGCTTATCGCCATGTGGCGGAACAGTTGGTACCTCAACCTGTTGTCATTCGGACGCTGGACCTTGGGGGAGACAAATTCCTATCTTCTCTTGATTTGCCTCGAGAAATGAACCCGTTTATGGGCTGGCGCGCTATCCGATTTTGTCTTACCCGTGTGGATATTTTTAAGACGCAGCTTCGAGCTATCCTTCGCGCGAGTGTGCACGGAAACCTGAAGTTGATGTATCCAATGGTTTCGAATCTATTAGAACTGAAGAAAGCAAATCAAATCCTTGAGGAGGCGAGGAATGAGTTGCGTGCCGAGCACAAACCTTTTGATGAGAAAATGGAAATTGGGGCCATGATTGAAATCCCATCCGCCGCTTTGACCAGCGATGTACTGGCGCGCGAAGTTGATTTTTTCTCGATCGGGACAAACGATTTGATTCAGTATTCATTGGCTGTAGACCGAGTCAATGAAAAAATCGCTTACCTTTATGAACCGGCCCATCCTGCCATTCTCAAGTTGATTCAGCACACGATACAGAATGCGAAAAAAGCGAAGATTTGGATCAGTGTGTGCGGTGAAATGGGCGGGGATCCAGCGATGGCGCTCTTGCTTTTGGGATTTGGAATTAATCAATTGAGCATGAGCTCCTTTGCGCTTCCGAAGGTGAAGAAAGCGATTCGTTCCGTTACGTTCAAGCAAGCTCGGGAAATTGCCGCGCGCTCACTCGAATTTTCGACCGGTGAAGAAATCAAGAAGTTTGCAGAGGCTAAATTGAAAGCGGTAACTCCTGAGTTAGTTGGGGATTAGATGCATTCATTGGATCAAATTGAAAGGATCATGAAGAATGATCGCCAGGATATGGCGAAATCGATTTATGATTTTTCGAAGCAATTAAAGCATGCCGAAGAAATTGGCAAAGCCCTTACTTTGGATCCAAGCTTGGGCAAGGGTTTGTCCAAAATCGTTTTTTCAGGGCTGGGGGGTTCTGCAATCGGAGCAGATTTCATCCGTTCCTACCTGGCTTACGAATTTAAGATTCCAATCTTGGTCAACCGTCATTATCGCCTTCCGGAATATGTGGATGAAACAACCTTATTGATCGTGAGCAGTTATTCAGGGGATACCGAGGAAACCATATCCTCTCTTAAAGAAGGACTTAAGCGGAAGGCGAGAATCCTTGCCATCAGTTCGGGAGGTGAGCTTGCAAAACAAGCCCGCGAGCGCTCGTTTCCTTTAATTCAAATCCCAGGCGGTTTTTCTCCGCGGGCCGCATTGGGGTATTCGGTCCTACCGCTTTTGGTCGCTTTGTCCAAATGTGGTTTTTCATCGGCTTATCGGCCCGCTGAATTTAATGAAGCTCAAGTGTTAACTCAAACGCTTGCGGAATCTGATTACGGAGTCGGTATTCCTTTTGCGAACAATTTAGCGAAGCAATTTGCGTCGGCTTGTTTTGGGAAGTACCCGGTTATTTACTCCTGTGTTGACTATTTTGATGTCGTAGCGCTCAGGTGGCGCGGACAGATCGAAGAGAATGCAAAAGCGCTCGCGTCACACCATGTTTTGCCTGAGATGAATCACAATGAGCTCGTTGGGTGGCGATGTCCGAAAGAGCTATTGAAGGGGGCCGTGGTCTTTTTCCTGCGCGACCGCGCGGATCATGAACGGGTCCAAATCAGAATGGATTTAACCCGAGATATCATTAAACAATCCGCGGGCAAGGTGGTTGAATTATTTTCTCAAGGAAAGGGTTTGCTCGCGCGAATGTTCTCCTTGATCCATTTGGGAGATTGGCTGAGTCTTTACCTCGCTGCTTTATATGAAGTGGATCCAACACCTGTAGAAGTCGTCCAGCGTCTTAAAGTGGAATTAGCGAAAGAACCCGTTGCATGATCTCCCATCATTTTTTCAATTTGTGGTTCATGCGCTCATCGCTTCGCGGTGGTGGGGAATGAACGTAGTTTTTCTTTGCGCGGGATATGGGACGCGCCTTTATCCTTTGACGGAACGTCAGCCCAAATCACTCCTTCCCATCGCCGGCGAGGCCGTTTTGACGCATTTGCTCAAAAAGTTAAAATTTCTTTCATCGGTAGATCGCGTCATTCTCGTTTCAAACGATCGGTTTTACGAGCACTTGAGCAAGTGGCAGGAAACACTTCAGGGAAAGTGGGTGGTTTGTGTCGTCAATGATGGGACGAGTGACAATGAACATCGATTGGGTGCAATCCGGGATCTGAAACTTGCTTTGGAACGAGAAGACTCGGATATGGACGTTTTGGTCCTAGCTGGGGACAATTTGTTTGACTCAAGCTTAGAATCTTTTGTTTCCTTTGCTCAGTCAAAGAAACCGGCGGCTTCCGTCGGAGTTTACGATGTGAAAGATCAGATGCTCGCGCGAAAATATGGCTTGATTCAAACCGATTCTTCGGGCAAAATCACGGCTTTCTTTGAAAAACCGAAGGATCCGCCGACCACGCTCGCCTCCATGGGGGTTTATTTTTTCCCAAAGGAAACGTTGTACTATCTAGATCAGTATCTCGAAACGAATCGAAATCCAGATGCCCCGGGATTTTATATTAGCTGGTTGGCTCAGAAGACGGATGTATTCGCCTATCGATTCAGTGGCGCTTGGTTTGATATTGGGGATTTGAATTCCTATGAGAAGGCAAACCGACATTTTGAAGGTCACTTAAGGAAGCCAGACACATGAAGCGACCTTCTAAAAATCCAGTTAAGAAGAAGGGAGATTTACCCATGAAAAAAGATAAACATTTGTTTACTTCAGAGTCTGTCGGGGAGGGGCACCCGGACAAACTCTGTGACCAGGTATCGGATGCAGTCTTGGATGCTTTTTTAGCACAAGACCCCAATGCGCGTGTAGCTTGTGAAACACTTGTGAGCCGCAAT
Source organism: Candidatus Omnitrophota bacterium (assembly GCA_016206945.1). Lineage (GTDB taxonomy): Bacteria > Omnitrophota > Omnitrophia > Omnitrophales > Danuiimicrobiaceae > 01-FULL-45-10b. The sequence goes on from JACQQP010000172.1 coordinate 28,475, forward strand.
AATTTGGTGGTGGCTGGTGAGATCACCGCAAAAGCGAAGGTGGATATTTCGAGTGTTGCGCGCGAGGTAATTAAAGACATAGGGTATGACGATCTCGCATACGGCTTTGATTATAAGAGCTGTAATGTGACCACCTATATTCATCAACAGTCACCCGATATTGCTATGGGAGTTGACAAGGGCGGGGCGGGCGATCAAGGGATGATGTTTGGTTATGCCACAGACGAGACCCCTGAGCTGATGCCGCTTCCCATTATGTTGGCCCATCATTTGGTTTTTGAATTGTCCCGCATTCGAAAGTCGGGAACGCTTAAATATTTAAGGCCGGATGCAAAGAGCCAAGTGACGGTGGAGTATGACGGTGGAAAGCCAACTCGGGTCGTTACCGTTGTTATCAGTACCCAGCATGACGGAGCGGTTAAACTGGATACCATTGAGCGTGACATCCACGCTCTTTTAATTGAAAAAGTAATTCCTTCCAAGTATATGGAAAAGACCACAAAAATTCTCGTCAATCCCACGGGCCGATTCGAAGTAGGCGGTCCGCTGGGTGACACGGGTCTTACGGGGCGGAAAATTATCGTGGATACCTACGGTGGTGTTGGCGCTCACGGAGGAGGAGCTTTTAGCGGGAAAGACCCCTCGAAAGTAGATCGCTCAGCCTCTTACTTCGCCCGCTATGTGGCTAAGAATATTGTGGCATCGAAATTGGCGACACGGTGCGAAATCCAAATCGCTTATGCCATTGGTGTTCCAGAGCCTGTCTCGATTATGGTGAATACATTTGGAACTGGCCGGGTCTCGGACGGCGAGATCGCAAAAGCCATTCGGAAGATGTTCGATTTTACGCCACGAGGCATTATCAATCGTCTCAACTTGAGGCGGCCCATTTACCGTCAAACTGCAGCCTATGGGCATTTTGGCCGAAAGGGCGATGGATTTACCTGGGAGAAGACGGATGCTGTCGAAGAATTGATCCAAATCGTTTTTGGCGGTTCAGGGCGCAGTGCGAAATCAAACGAGGCGCTTTCTCCAACTCGCTGAAATTAAATGAGAACCTTTGACATTAAAAACGCGCGCCTTGCCCCGAAAGGGCGAAGGAGGATTGAGTGGGCAGGGCGAAGCATGCCAGTCCTTCAGCAAATTGCGGACCGGTTTTCAAAGCAGAAACCACTTAGGCGAATTCGGGTTTCGGCCTGCCTTCACGTCACTTCGGAAACCGCAAATTTGATGATCACTTTAAAACGCGGAGGAGCTGATTGCGTTTTGTGTGCTTCAAATCCTCTGAGCACACAGGATGACGTTGCTGCTTCTTTAGTCAAAGATTTTGGCATCCCCGTTTTTGCGATCAAAGGAGAAAATCACAGCACTTATTACCGACATATCCGTCGTGCCTTGGAGCACAAGCCCAATATTACGATGGATGATGGAGCGGACCTCGTCTCTCAAATTCATGGCAAACGAAAAGACTTAGCACAATTTATTCTGGGAAGCACTGAGGAAACTACCACAGGTGTTATTCGTTTGCGGAGTTTAGAAGAGCGAGGACTTCTTCTCTTTCCGATCTTGGCGGTGAATGACGCCAAAACCAAACACTTTTTTGATAATCGCTACGGAACAGGCCAATCCACGATCGATGGAATCATCCGAGCAACCAATGTTTTGCTTTCGGGTTCTGTATTTGTGGTTTGTGGTTACGGGTGGTGCGGCCGTGGCCTGGCCAACAAGGCTCGCGGGATGGGCGCCCGCGTCATTGTGACCGAAACCGATTCCTTGAAGGCCCTGGAAGCAGTGATGGATGGGTTTGAGGTCACTTCTCTTAGGGAAGCGGCTTCGATCGGCAATATCTTTGTGACCGTAACCGGAAACACCCGAGTCATACGCAAAGAGCATTTTGCTCGCATGAAGGATGGAGCCATCATCGCAAATTCGGGGCATTTTGATGTTGAAATTGATATCCCCGAATTGCGGAAACTTTCTAGAGGTGTTCGTGCCATTCGAGATTTTGTTGAGGAGTTCCGGCTCAAAGACGGCCGTAAGATTTATCTCATCGCAGGGGGGCGGCTCGTCAATCTCTCGGCCGCCGAAGGCCATCCTGCTTCCGTGATGGATATGTCGTTTGCGAATCAAGCGCTTGGAGCTGAATATTTGGTCCAGAATGCCTCTCAACTTGAGCGGCGGATCTATCCGATTCCAATAGAAATTGACGAAAAGATTGCCCAATTAAAACTTGAGGCAATGAAAGTTCGCATCGATTGTTTCACCAAAGAGCAAGTCCACTATCTCGCCTCCTGGGAGCTTGGAACTTAGTACTCATTCATTAGCGCGGTCCAGGAAGAAGAACGTTCCAAAACCGAACATAAAATTGGGAGACCAAGTACTCAAAATAGGAAAAAGTTTTCCTGCTTTCCCAAGTGCGAGCAGAATAGCGCCCGTAATGTGAAAGAGGAATACAAAGGCAAGACAAGTTAGTACGTTCAAGGCAATCATGCGGCGCCTTGTTGTTTTGGCTAAAAAGGGCACCGTCAGAAACATAACCACCAAACTTTGCCAGGGAAAGGCAAGTTTTTGATGGAGTGTAACCAACTCGGCATCTGCCTTGATTCCATTTTCCCTGAGTTTCGCAATATACTCTTTTAGATCTCGGTAACTGATCGCAATTCCCTCGTTCACAGCTTTCAGGAAATCATTGGGCGTTTCGTTAATCTCTGGGTAAACAATCACGGCTTGAAACGTGGGTTCGCCCAGCATGTCGCCTTTCTGTTCTAGCGCGTAATCAGTCGCTTGGCGGAGTTCCCAGTGGGAGCCCATCCACTTGGCTTCGCGAGCCACGGTTTTCTTTTTTACGTTCCTTTTTGCGTCTAGCCAAAGGACAATAAAATCTTCGAACCGTTCTTCTTTTGCGTGGAAAACGCGCCCATAGTAAAGCCGGTTTTTACCGCCGTAGTAGGTGACGTTTGCGAATACCCCTCGTTTTTCATCCGTTTGCTTCTTTTCAATCCATTCGTTTAAGAGTTGTTCCGCTTTCCGCGAAGTGTTCGGCACGATTTGGTCGCTCACCAGGAAAGAAATGACGCCAACGACAAATCCAACGAAAATAATGGGTCGAATCATCGAAGTGATTTCTAAACCTGCAACCTTCATCGCAATGAGTTCGTTGTGGTAATTAAAAGTACTGAGGACATAGATGGTGGCAAGGAGACACGCCCATGGAATTATGGAAATGAAAGTTTGCGGTGTCAGGACCAAATAATACAGAAGAATATGGTGAAAAGCAGTTTTGTTTCGGATCATCGCGTCCAAGTAGTCAAAAATATCCGCCACGAACACCAAGAGAATTAAAGTGACACAACAAAAAAAGATGGGAAATAAAAGCTGTTTTGCAAGATATCGGTCAAGAATCTTCATCCCATCACCTCCACGGCAAGAGCGCGTTTTAAGAGGCAATCTTGCACTCTGAGTGAAGTGCGTTCTTGCATTTTCTTTGAAAATACGCCGCCCATCTTAAGAAAAGGCGGCGTACGGGGAGGTGATAGGATCATGATAAGTGAGAACGAGCGATCGTAAAGAAGTCCACGCGATCTGCTCCCGCTTCTTTTAAAACCTTTGTGCATTCATTAATCGTACTTCCTGTCGTGAAAATGTCATCGACCAAGAGAATTTGTTTTCCGCGTATTCCGCGTTGTTTTCTAATGGTAAAGGCGCCGGCCAGGTTGTTCAATCGCTCCTCACGTCTGAGTTGGCTTTGAGGAAGTGTTTTTTTAACCTTCCTGAGAAGGGGGACGATCGGCGGCGTGTTTTTCTTGTCGGTGCGTTTCAACATTTTAGCGATGATGAGTGCTTGATTGAAACCGCGTTCTCGCGCACGTCTTGAATCTAATGGGACGGGGATGATCATTTCGTAATTTTTAAATTCGTAGGAGTTGGGATGGCGCTGGATACAGTCAAGAAAAATTCGGAGCAGCCAAACTTTGTTCTGAAATTTGATCTGGTGGAAGAGGGTGCTTACGGGTTCCTGGTATGAAAGAAGAGCGAATCCACGGTCATAATAAGGGCGGTCCGAACGGCATGAGTTACAAGTAGATCTTTGACGGCCGAAGGGAGCCATGGGCCGCGCGCATCTGACACAGGTAGGGGCTTTTAAAGGCTCGATTTTCTGGGTGCAAGTGACACAAAGGTAGGTTTCTTCTAAGCGTAAAGGAATGCGGCACAAGACGCAGTTGGCAGGATAAATGAGACGGATGAAACTTTGCCAATAATCGGTGAGTTCTTTTCCAAATCCAAGCATGCTAAAGTACTATAAGGCAATAGGGAAGCCTCTGTCAATGCAATCTAAGTGTGCGATGTTCTTTTCTATCTTATTGCAAGAGAGAAGGTTACATAATTCGTTGCCTTGACAAGCCATCGGAAGGCAGTATAATAAACCAACTTCAAGCGAGGTTTTTTGTAAAAGAAAGGGAGATTTGTGCCGAAAGTTCAAATTGGCGAGAACGAACCGCTCGATAAGGCCCTCAAGCGCCTTAAGAAAAAGATTGAGCGGGAAGGGATCCTCAAAATTCTCAAAGCCCGAAAACATTATGAGAAACCGAGCGAAAAGCGCAGGCGTAAAATGCGCGCCGCTCGGAAACGGAAAGTTTATTGATTCTAATTTTTTCCCTCTTTTTCTCTGCATTTATTATCCAGCCAGGGGTTTTTTTCTCTGTATGAGCTATTCGCCGCGTTTGCTAGCTAAAAGAATATGGAGTTTGCTTTGAAGTTTCAAAGCCCGAAAGGGATGGATGATTTGTTTTCACCCGAGGTCGACAAATGGCAGGTTCTTGAATCTCGAACGAGAACTTTTTTCGAAGCTTATGGTTTCCGGGAAATCAGAACGCCCGTTTTAGAAGCGACCGAACTTTTTGCTCGCTCCATTGGTGAGGCGAGCGATATTGTTCACAAGGAGATGTATACGTTTGAGGACCGGGGAGGCCGAAGTCTTACGCTCAGGCCGGAGATGACGGCGGGTGTTGTCCGAGCCGTTTTGGAACACAGTCTTTTAAAGCAGGGTGAACCTTTGTTTGTTTATTATCTCGGGCCGATGTTTCGTGCCGAGCGTCCTCAGGCTGGAAGGAAGCGTCAATTTCACCAGTTCGGCGTCGAGACCTTGAATACGACTTCTGCGGTCAACGACGCCGAACTGATAATTATGATCAAAAATTACTTGGACTGGTTAGGACTCCAAAAGTATGTGGTGAAGCTCAATCATCTGGGTTCAGAAGAGGATCGAAAAAGATTCGGTGCCGATCTCGGTCGTTATTTTACGAGTGTTCAGTCGAAATTGTGCAAGGACTGTCAATTCCGGTTGTCTCAAAATGTCCTTCGGATTTTTGATTGTAAGAACGAATCGTGTCAACCTCTGATTGAAAAGGCTCCGAAAACCGTTTTGTCAGCTGAGGCAAAATCAGATTTTAATAAAGTGTCCTCGCTTTTGCGTGAAGCCCAAGTTTCATTTGAGTTGTCGCCGAGACTCGTGCGCGGACTCGATTATTATACGGGTCTTGTGTTTGAGGTGACGAGCATAGGGCTGGGCGCTCAAGATGCGATTTTAGCGGGCGGCCGTTATGATTCACTCGTTCATGATCTGGGAGGCCCTCAAATCGGGGCGAATGGTTTTTCCATTGGAGTGGAACGCCTGCTCTTAGCTTTGGAAGCAGCCGGCGTCCATTTAGAAGAAGCAGTCTTGAAAGATACCGTGTATGTGGCTGCTTTGGTTCACGGCGAGGAAACGTGTAGTTTCTATCGAGCCATTGCCCAGTCATTAGTAGAAGCGGGCAAGCGAGCTCATTTTTCATTTGCGAAGGGGTCACTTTCAAATCATCTCGGGCGGGCGAATAAATTAAAGGTGCGCTACGCCTTGATTATTGGTGATGACGAATGGAAATGCGGCGAAGTCAGCGTAAAAAGAATGGATACGGGCGTGCAAAAACGCATGAAACCAGAGAGCTTGGTTAAAGGATTCGGTGAAATTTAGACGTGCTTAGGACGCATACGTGCGGTGAATTGACGGAAAGGCAAATTGGCCAAAGAGCTACGCTTTGCGGTTGGGTCGATAGCCGCCGCGATCACGGAAACGTTATCTTTATTGATCTTCGTGACCGCTGGGGAAAAACCCAACTCGTATTTAATCCCGAAGGAAATCGCGAGCTCCATAAGGCAGCTGAAAAATTGCGCCTTGAATATGTGGTTCGAATCCAAGGTAGGGTTGAAAAAAGACCCCAAGGGACTGAAAACCCGAAAATCACTACAGGAGAAATTGAAATACGGTGCTCCGAACTTGAAATTTTAAATCCTTCCGAGACGCCTCCTTTTGAACTAATGGATGATTCCAATATTTCAGAGGAACTTCGATTGAAGTATCGTTACCTTGATTTGAGGCGGCCTTCTATGTTTCGCCGGCTTTATGACCGGCACAAGATGACAAAGATCGCTCGTGATTATTTCGATGGCAATGGTTTTATTGAAGTCGAAACCCCAATGCTCACGAGAAGCACGCCTGAGGGGGCGCGGGATTTTCTGGTGCCATCGCGGCTTGAGCTGGGTAGTTTTTACGCGCTTCCGCAATCGCCGCAGCTGTTTAAGCAAATTTTGATGGTTGCCGGTTTCGACCGTTATTTTCAGTTGGCACGTTGTCTTCGGGATGAGGATTTAAGGGCAGACCGCCAGCCGGAACACACACAAATTGACGTGGAAATGTCTTTTGTTTCGGAGGATGACATTATTTCCGTCATTGAAGGATTCTTAGTGCGGATGGTTGAAAGTGTACGGGGAATCAAACTCAAAACGCCCCTTAAACGGTTAACGTATGACGAGGCCATGAGCCGTTTTGGTTCTGATAAACCCGATTTGCGTTTTGAACTTGAACTGGTCGATGTCACATCGATTTTATCCGCAACCGAATTTAATGTTTTCCAAGAAGTGATTAAGGGAAAAGGAGTGATCAAGGGACTAAAAATAGGGGAACGGAATTTTTCGCGATCTGATTTTGACCAGCTGACCGCTTTGGTGCAGGGGTTTGGGGCCAAGGGGCTTGCGTGGTTTAAAGTTGAAGCAGGCGGTTTGGAGTCTCCCGTTGCGAAATTTCTTACCCAAGTTCAACAGGAGAGTTTGAAAAAGGCATTCCAAGCGAAGACGGGCGACACCATTTTTCTAGTTGCCGATCAATGGTTGAACGCATCGACTGCATTAGGAGTCCTTCGGAATCACTTAGCAATTCAGTTTGGCCTAAATCAATTGGAAGAGCTTGCTTTGGCTTGGATTGTGGATTTTCCACTCTTTCAATGGAATGAGGAAGAGAAACGGGTGGACGCCGTTCACCATCCTTTTACAGCGCCTCAGGAAGCGGACCTTAAGTTCCTGGAAACAGAGCCGCTTCGCGTGCGCGCCCGCGCCTATGATATTATTTTAAATGGGACTGAAATAGGCGGGGGGAGCATCCGAATTCATCAGGAGGAGGTGCAGAAACGGGTGTTCAAGATTCTTGGAATCAGCGATAAGGAAGCGGAAGAAAAGTTTGGCTTCCTTCTCCGTGCCCTTAGGTTTGGAGCACCGCCTCATGGGGGAATTGCCATTGGCCTAGATCGTTTATGTGCCATTATGGGCGGAGTGGATTCGATTCGTGAAGTCATTGCATTTCCTAAAACACAGAAGGGAGTTTGTCCCATGACGGAAGCTCCTTCAAAAGTGGATCCGAAGCAGTTAAAAGAATTGGGGCTCCAGGTGAAGGGTCGCTAGGGAGTTAAGACTTGGAAAAAATCATTAAACTGAATTCCGATCAAGAAGCAATTTCACTTTATGGAAGTTTGGACGAGCGGCTTCGATTCGCCGAGGAAAAATTTAAAGTAAAAATCTCGGCTCGGAATCACCGTCTTGTCATTTCAGGGACCAAAGAAAATGTAAAGTCTGCGGTGGAGTTTTTCATGTTGGAGCTAGAACGAATCCGGGGCGAGAATCATCCGCAGTCGGGAGCAAATCACGAGGGGCCTGAACATTTGGAAGCTCGCGGGCGTGAGAAACATCATGAAAAATCCGCCATCAGTTTCTTTCATAAGGGAAAACTGATCAAGGCGAAAAGTGGGAATCAGGAATCCTACTTGCGTGCTATGGAGCGATATGATCTCGTGATTGCGATTGGGCCTGCAGGAACCGGAAAGACCTATCTGGCGATGGCTCGGGCCATCGATGCGCTCAAGAAAAAGAAAGTAAGCCGCATTATTCTGACACGCCCCGCTGTGGAAGCAGGAGAAAGTCTTGGTTTTTTGCCCGGCGACTTATATGCCAAAATTAATCCCTATCTTCGCCCTCTTTATGATGCCCTTTATGACATGGTGGATTTTGATGAGGCCAGCCGACATCTTCAGCGGGGGTTAATTGAAGTTGCCCCTCTTGCTTACATGCGTGGAAGGACGCTCAACGACAGCTTCGTCATCTTGGATGAGGGCCAGAATTGTACTCATGAACAAATGAAGATGTTCTTAACCCGACTTGGTTTTTCATCCCGGGCCGTTGTCACCGGTGACATTACACAAATTGATCTCCCGAGTGGCAAACGCTCGGGCTTAGTTGAAATTCAGAACATACTGAACCAGGTCGAAGGGATTAAGTTTTGTTACTTGGATGAAAAGGATGTCATTCGCCACAAATTGGTTCAAGATGTCATCAAAGCGTATGAAAAACATGAACGCAGGTAATCGTCCCTATCTTTATGGAGAAGCGTTACACCTCTGCTCGAAAAGGAAATCACGTCTTTATTAGGAATTGCTCCTCCCGATTTCGCATTAACCCCGAGGCCGTAGGTCGTTTCGTTCACGGTGTCCTCAAGATACTTCGATTGAAACATACGGCGATCAGTTTTGTCTTTGTTTCAGATACTGAGATTCAGCGTATAAACCGCAGGCACTTGGGTCATGATTGGGCGACCGATGTCTTGGCTTTTCCCTATGGAGATTCCATTGGAGCGAGCAAAGTGAATCACGGCCGTTCCTTTCTTGGCGAAATCATTGTCTCCCCTAGGCAAGCCAAGCTTTATTCGGAAAAGTTTCATTTATCGTTTCACGAAGAATTTGCTCGTTATCTGTGTCATGGAATCCTTCATTTGAAAGGGTATTCGGATCAATCCGTACGAGCTAAGGCGATCATGGGGAAAGCAGAGGATCACTTGCTCAAAACTTTCGCTCCCGAGATAAAACACCTGATCTAACGATGGCGATTAAAAAGGCAGAGGCTTTTGTTTTAAAAAGATGGTCTTTTCGGGAAACCTCGCTTCTCGTTACTGTGTTCACGCGGGAGAATGGAAAAATTAAGGGTCTTGTCAAGGGAGCGCGAAAAGAAAAAAATCCCCTCGCCGTTCGGTTTGAACCTTTTACCCATTTATTGTTGAATTATTATGAGAAAACGAAATCTGAAACCCATTTGATTTCTCATGCTGATATTTTGAGCTCAAATGCTTTCCTCAGAAGCCGCTTGGATTTTTTCAGCTACGCCAGTTACCAAGCAGATTTGCTGGACTCACTTTTTGGGTTGCACGATCCCCAAGTTCGGGTTTTCGAACTTTTAAGGGTTTCGTTTAATCTATTTCAAAAGGCTTCGCCCATGATGGTTACGCGCGTATTTGAAGCAAAGTTATTGGACCAAGCGGGTTTTCTTCCCAATTTAGCGCATTGCACGTCATGTGGTAGAGAGAATTTTGAGCGAAGTTTTTTTAGTTCAAGGCAAGGAGGGCTTCTCTGTGCACAGTGTGAAGGACGGGAGTTTGGATCTGTGCCTATTTCTAAGAAAGCCATAGAAGCGCTCCTCTTTTTTCTAGTGACGCCTATGGAAAAGGCAATTGCGATGCCTCTGGATGGTCAGGTTGCTGGGGAGCTTGAACGGATCGGTAGAAAATTCATCGAGTTTCGGTTGGAATACCCCTTAAAATCCTCGCGCTTTTTATCTGAAGTTAAACCTTTCATTAAAATCATGTAAGTCATTTATAATAAACCAGTAACGTCGAATTTCCTACCTCGTTTGACACCCCAAATATCATGTGTTAGCTTTTAAGGGAGATTAACCGATCTCTCTTTTTTTAGGTGGTAAAGACAAGACATTTATAAAGCTTGATTTACCGAGGGGTGAACGAATGCCACAAGATGAGAGAAGTTACTTTTACTTTGATATCCCAAAGCAAGCGCGGGATTCGGCAATCAGCTATTTGCTTCACGCGCTTTTAAAGTCGCGCTCGGCATGCCAGTTGCCGTCCAATCAGGATCAATTCGATGAAGATGTGAACATCTATTTGGCGCACCTTCTCTTTGCCTGTTCACTTCCTGATTACTTAGGAGCAGTAAATCGGTATCTCAGTATGAACGTAAGCGAAATGACAAATCTGATCGAGCAAAATGACGATCGGATTGTGCGCTATTTTATCTACAAAGTAAATGCGGATCACTTGATGGTGCATTTGGGGATCTTTCAGGATCTTGAAAACGAGCACCGTCTGTTTAGAAAATCGGAACCTCAATTTTCGAGCATGGCTCAGAGTTACTATCGGCAGGCTGCCAGTTATAACCGTAGGATATATCGGCGCGAGACTGCCATTGGCAGCGTTTTGGAGAAACTCGCCGTCGGATTTGACCGTTACAAGAGGATCCTTCGCTTTGCCCGTAAGGAATTTTTTCATTTTACGAATCGGTTTCAGGATGAGTCATTTGAACAGTTCTGTAACGCGGTAGATCGATATGAAAGAGAGGAACGCCTAAATGGAGCCATTGACCGTTTCCTCGATAGTTATGCCGAATGGCTGAAGGTAAAAGACCCGGCGGCACGGTTGAGGTTGATTGATTATGCCAGGGCGCTCCAAAAGTTAGATCCGGAATTTTCATTTAATTTTGAGGGGGAAGCGGAAGCAGCATGAAAATCTTATCTCGATTTCCGCAAGCGGCAGGGTGTCGACATCGGATGAAAAGGGATGTGGAGGGCCGTTTTCTTGAGCTTTATTCGATGTGGCATGAGACACATGACCTTCACTTGAAAAGGCGGCTTTATGCTTCTTTGAATAGGGTGATGCGTCGGATGCCCAACTTCGACTTGAGGCGCCGATTTAAGCAGGCTTTTTGAGGCGAATCTTATGAAATCGAATTTTTTAATCCTTTGCCTACAAGATGAGGATGATTTTGAGCAGGAAATGAACCGAAGACAAGACGAGTTTCTGGATCTTTTTTCCCTCTACCGCCAAACCGGCCTTTCTTGGATTAAGGAAGAGTTACTATTGAAAGCCTATCAACTTCACCTCCTTGATCCAGAATTTAGATTCCACTTATAAGACCAAGCTTCTCAGGCGATCACCTTTCCTCGTACTTCTTTGACCCTTCAGCCCTATTTGACACGGTTAGTTGCGTCTGTTATAATCCGCCCCTCTTAACTTCTTGCAAGACAATCAATTGCGTTAAAAATCAGAGCCTGAAAGATGAGAAGAACTAGTATTTCAATCGAAGCAGCCGAGAGACTCAAAAAGCTGCCGCCTTACCTTTTTGCTGAAATCGACCGTCTCAAGCGGGAGTTGACTGCACAGGGTAAGGACGTAATCGACTTGGGAGTTGGAGATCCAGATCTGGCAACTCCGTCCTTTATAATCGAAGCGCTTTCTGAAGCGGCAAAAAATCCTGTCAACCATCGTTATGCCCTCGATCAAGGGATGCCTGAACTGAGGCGCGCGATTGCTTCGTGGTACCGGTCGCGCTTCGGTGTAGAACTTAATCCAGATTCGGAGGTGCTTCCTCTCATTGGCTCCAAAGAAGGAATTGGTCACATTCCGCTTGCTTTGATAAACCCGGGCGATCTGGTGCTCGTTCCAGATCCGGGTTATCCCGTTTACAAATCAGGCACGTACTTTGCCGGCGGTCAACCTCATTTGCTCGCCCTTTTGGAAGAGAATGATTACCTTGTTGATTTCAGTTCTATTGAAGAAAATATTTTAGAACGAGCGAAACTTCTATTCCTGAATTACCCCAACAATCCCACGACAGCGTGTGCGAGTAAGGATTTTTTCACAAGTGCCATTAAAACGGCGCGCGACTGTGGGTTTGTCATATGCCATGATGCCGCCTATACAGAAATTGCCTACGATGGTTATGAAGCGCCTAGTTTTCTTCAAGCGGAGGGAGCCAAGGAAGTGGGCATTGAGTTTCATTCGCTTTCGAAAACTTTTAATATGACGGGCTGGCGTGTGGGCTTCGCCTGTGGGAACGCTAAAATTTTGGAACTTCTTGGAAAAGTGAAGTCCAATTTGGACTCCGGAATTTTTCAAGCGATCCAATGGGCTGCGGTAAAAGCTCTAGCGAGTGGAAGAGAAGAGGCAAATAAAAATTCAAAAATTTACGAACGCAGGCGGGATCTTTTAGTCGATGGATTAAATGCTTTGGGCTGGCGGGTTCCCAAGCCGAAAGCTACTTTTTATGTCTGGGCGCCCGTGCCGCCAGGTTATACGTCGCAGGAACTTGCCGCGCGACTTTTGAAAGAAGCAAACGTCATTGTCACTCCAGGAAATGGCTTTGGTCCGAATGGGGAAGGCTACTTTCGTATGTCCCTTACCTTGAAAGACGAGCGGATCGAGGAATCACTCAAGCGGATCAAAAAGCTTCACAGTCGATAATTGACTTTCCTCCAATGTCCACAATCGCTTTTGTTGGCGTAGGTTCTAACCTTGGGAACCGAAGGTATTCAGTTGATCAAGCGAAAGAACTTTTGGCTGCTTACCCCACGGTCAGGTTCGTGAGGTCCGCTCCATGTTATGAAACGGAACCTGTGGGCGGTCCTCTACAGGGTTTGTATTTGAACACTGTTTGGGAAGTCGAGACAGATCTTAGCGCCAAGGAGTTTCTCGCTTTACTCTTGAGCGTGGAATCAAAACTCGGACGCACTCGTCTTCAGAAAAATGAACCTCGGCTCATTGACCTTGATCTTTTGTTCTTTGGAGATGAGGTCATCCAGAATTCTGATCTTATCGTGCCACATCCGAGACTTCACGAACGGTGGTTTGTCTTAAAACCTCTTTGGGATCTTCGATCCGATTTGATTCATCCCGTTCTCAAGAAAAGTGTCTGTGAATTATTAGACCAAGTCAATGCGAGTCATCAAAAGTCCTGAACATCTGAGCGAGGCTCTTTCGCGTTTTCGGAAACGGGGGAAACAAGTCGGGTTTGTACCCACCATGGGATATCTTCATGAAGGCCACCTTTTTTTGGTGCGTCGGGCACGAAAGGAAAACGATATTGTGGTAGTCAGTATCTTCGTCAATCCCACTCAGTTCGGCCCCCACGAAGATTTTAAGCGTTATCCCAGAGATTTAAAACGTGACAGAAAACTTTTGAGGCGAGACCATGTCGATTATTTATTTCTGCCCTCGCGTTCTTCGATTTATCCGAAGTATTTTAATGATGTCGTAGATCCTGGACCCTTGGCCCGTTACCTTTGCGGGCCAAAGCGGCCAGGCCATTTTCGCGGAGTTGCAACAGTGGTGAAACGCCTGTTCAGAATCGTCCACCCCGACAGAGCTTATTTTGGTGAAAAAGATTATCAACAATCAAGAATGATAGAAGCTTTGGTTCAGCGTTTTCGCATGCCCATTAAAGTTCGAACATGCCCGATTGTTCGTGAAAAGGATGGACTTGCGATGAGCTCACGCAATCGATATCTTTCAAGGCGAGAACGAATCTCAGCGCGTTCGCTTTACCAATCGCTCCTTCAGGCGAAGAAGTTAATTCGCGCTGGCGAGAGAGATGTAAGTGTGATTAAGAAAATGGCCCGAAGCGTCCTTCTTCCTTATCTTTCCAAAATCGATTATATTGAGTTAGTTGATCCGGATCAACTAACTCCTCTTAGAAAAGTTCAATCTCGAGTGCTTATAGCCATTGCTTGTTACGTCGGTTCAACGAGATTGATTGATAATATTCTAGTAAAAGTATAAAATAACTATTTTTAGGGAAGCGGAAAGTCATCATTTTTTTAAAATAAGGTTGCACTATGATCAGACAAATGCTCAAATCCAAGATCCATCGGGCGACAATTACTGAGTCGAACGTCAACTACGAGGGAAGCATCACGATCGACGAAAAATTGATGGTGGAAGCCAATATTTTAGATCACGAAAAAGTGTTAATCGCTAATTTGAATAATGGTTCGCGCGTTGAAAGTTATGCCATTACAGGAAAATGGGGTTCGGGAGTCGTTTGTGCGAATGGGGGCGCAGCCCTTCATAATCAGGTAGGCGACAAGGTACTGATTATGAGTTTTTGTGCTTTAACGGATCGAGAAGTTAAGAAACATCGTCCGAGGATCGTTAAAGTCGATGAGAAAAACCGCATTATTCGTTAAATGAGAAATGGTTCGTGGATTGATCCCATCACCTCCGCGTACGCCGCCTCCTCTTAAGATGGGCGGCGTATGTTTGTAGAAAATGCAAGAGCACGCTTTATTCAGAGTGCAAGATTGCTTCTTTAAGCGTGCTCTTGCGGTAGAGGTGATGGGATGATTCGAATTGGTATTGTCGGGTGTGGAACCATTGGAACAGCGCTCGCGAAAGCAATTCAGCAAAAATTTCATAAATTTGCCAGCCTCTTTTATATAGCAGATATTAGTCCTCTCCAAATTAAGAAATTCCTCAAAAAAGTTAGGACGAAGCACCTTCAAACTGTTTCCTTAAGCGAACTGGTGTCAAAAAGTGACTTCATTGTAGAGACGGCGTCAGTTCAGGCTGCTTGCGAGATAATTCCAAAAGTGCTCAAGGCCGGCAAAGATATATTGACGTTGAGTGTCGGAGGGATTCTTAAGGTTCAAAATCTCAAGCGCTTGTTGGCAAGAAGCCGTGGTCATATTTATATTCCTTCTGGAGGCATCAGCGGCATTGATGCTGTTCTGGCTGCCAAAGTCGGCCAGATTCGTTCCGTCCAAATTACGACAAGAAAACCGCTTCGGAGTTTTCGAGACGCCCCTTACTTTTTTAAAAATGGGATCCGTTTGAGAAAAATTAGGAAACCCACCCTCATTTTCCAAGGAAATGCCGAGAAAGCGATTCGAAATTTTCCGGAGAATGTAAACGTTGCCGTAACGTTAAGTCTGGCAGGCATCGGACCGCGAAAAACCAAGGTGCGTGTGTTTACCTCTCCTACATACCGTTACAACATGCATGAAATTAAGATTGAAGGCCGTTTCGGACAAGTCGTCTCCAAAGTCATCAATCTGCCTTCCAAAGAAAACCCAAAAACAAGTGCCCTTGCCGTGGGTTCTGCCATCGCTACTTTGGAGAAGATATTTGCGAAAATGAAAGTGGGTACGTAATTATCTATGGAAAGTCAAATTGTTATTCGCGGCGCTCGCGAACACAATCTCAAAAACATCAATCTTGAAATCCCGAGGAACCGATTAATCGTCGTCACGGGCCTTTCTGGTTCAGGGAAAAGTTCGCTTGCTTTCGATACACTCTATGCCGAAGGCCAGAGGCGTTATTTGGAAAGCCTCTCTTCCTACGCCCGTCAATTTCTGGAACGTCTTAAGAAACCTGACGTCGATTACATTTCAGGACTTTCCCCAAGCATTGCCATCGAGCAGCGCTCTATTCCGCATAATCCTCGATCCACTGTAGCGACGGTAACTGAAATTTACGATTACTTAAGGCTTCTGTACGCGAAATTGGGGGAGGTATTTTGCAGCAAGTGCGGCGGCGCCGTTCAAAAACAAACGCTTAACCAAATCCTTGCACAAGTTCGGGCGATTCCAAATGGCGCACAGATCGGGATTTTCGCGCCACTCGTCCGCGGTCGGAAGGGCAAGTATCAAAAACTCTTTCGGGATATTCTGAAAAAAGGTTTTTCGCACGTCAGAGTGGATCGGAAAGTTCATGACCTTCATAAGCCCATTAACATTTCTAAGTCGAAGCGCCATGACGTTGAGGTTTTAGTGGACACAGTCCAGGTTGCGCCGCAAAATTTAGACCGGATCAGGCGTTCTCTTGAAACCGCCTTGGAATTGGCCGACGGCACCTGTTTGATTAATGTGGTGGATGGAGAGGCACCTAGTCAAAAAAAGGAATTCTTTTTTTCCGAAAAAATGACCTGTCCGAAATGCGATATTAGTTTCAAGGATTTTGCTCCGAATATGTTTTCCTTCAATAGTCCTTACGGCGCTTGTGATCGATGCAAAGGGATCGGAAAACTTTCACAGATCATAGCACATCAAGTGATTCGTCATCCCGAAAAACCGCTTCTCAAAGGCGCTATCAACGAAGAACTCTTTTTTTCTTTTAATCAATATGTGATCGAAGATCTCATTTATGAATTGAGGGAACATTTTGATTTTAGCTTTTCCACTCCGTACCGTGACCTTCCCGCTGAGGTCAAAGAGGCGCTCTTTTGGGGAACGGATGAAATTACAGGACTTATTGAGGAATTAGAAGATCTTTTTTATTCTACTTCTTCTGAGGAAATCAAACGTAAGGTACGAAGATTTATTCGCGAGGACGTGTGTCCGATGTGCCGCGGAATGCGCCTCAAATCGGAAGCGCTCGGAGTAAAAGTTAAAGGGAAGAACATTGTCGAAGTTTCGAGATGTTCCGTTGAAGAAGCTACGTCATTCTTTGATTCTCTTCGTTTCGAAGGAAGTGCAGAAAAGATATCGAGTCCTATTTTAAAGGAAATTCGTCAAAGGCTTCGCTTTCTTAACAATGTTGGGTTAGGTTATCTGACGCTCGAGCGTTCCGTCACCAGTTTGGCAGGTGGAGAGCTTCAAAGGATTCGCCTTGCCGCGCAGATTGGCGTTGGTCTTGCAGGGGTCCTGTACGTTTTGGACGAGCCGAGCATTGGACTTCATCCGAAAGACAATCAAAAACTTTTGAATACGTTAATACAGCTTAGAGATATGAAAAATACCGTCATCGTCGTCGAGCACGATGAAGAGACGATGAGACGTGCTGATTATATTGTTGATTTAGGACCAGGCGCTGGTCAGGAAGGCGGCCAGATCGTAGGACTAGGCGATGCCTCTCGGTTAAATGGATCCTCGCAGTCGCTGACAGGAAAATATCTTTCGGGGAAACTTTTCATTCAGTTACCGCACAAAAGGAACGATTACCGAAAGGCGAAAGCACTCCTCATAAAAGGGTGCCGTCAGCACAATCTCAAAGATATTGATGTTCAAATTCCGATGGGTTGCTTTGTCTGCGTAACTGGAGTGTCCGGATCGGGAAAAAGCACTCTGGTTCACGACATTTTGTTTAGGGCGCTTCACAATCGGCTCTGGAAGACCGACTACTCGGTAGGGAAATTCTCATCTATCTTAAATGTGGAGGAAATTGATAAAGTAATCGAGATTGATCAAGCGCCCATTGGCCGGACGCCGCGTTCCAATCCTGCGACCTATACAGACCTTTTTACTTCCATTAGAAAGTTGTATGCGCAGACGAATGAAGCAAGGCTTAGAGATTTTAGTCCGTCTCGTTTCAGTTTTAATTTGAAGGGCGGCCGTTGTGAAATATGCCGAGGCGAAGGATATCAAAGGCTGGAGATGAGTTTTCTTCCAGATGTGTATATTTTGTGCGAGATCTGCCGCGGCGCGCGCTATAACGAGCAGACATTGTTGGTGCGATATCGTGGTAAGAATATTGCCGAAGTATTGGAACTTTCTGTGAATGAAGCGCTCGATTTTTTTTCCTCAATCCCTTTAATTCGAGAACGGCTTCACATCCTGCATGAAATTGGACTTGGATATTTGAAACTGGGCCAGCCGTCCACAACGCTTTCTGGAGGGGAAGCGCAGCGCGTGAAATTAGCAAGTGAATTGGGCAAGAAAAGAACCGGGCGGACGCTTTATATTTTGGATGAGCCAACCACAGGCCTTCATTTTGCGGATATTGAGAATTTGTTGAAGGCCTTGTTCCGTTTACG
>JACQQP010000173.1 GCA_016206945.1 Candidatus Omnitrophota bacterium
CAAAAAAATGGCAAAATGGGGTCTCAAATGAAAAAAATGATGTGGTTCATTTTCCTCCTGAGTTTGATCGTGATGGCAAAGACCGAACCGGCACAGGCAGTCACGATCATTGACACCATTACATTTGCCAACTCTACCTTTGCCACCGATTCCCAGTCCGGAACTGGAATTGATTACACGTACCATCACCTACTATCCGATCTAGACACGACTCGCGCGACCATTGCTTCTGCGACCCTAAGTTTGACGCACCTCGGCAACCTCGACGATGGGCCGGTACGTGAAGTTTGGATGGCATTGACAAGTGATGGCCAAGCAATCGGCAAACTAAGTGAAAGTAGTTCAAAAGAAAAAGAGGACGAGTGGCAGCTATCCCAAGACATCTTAAAGGAAATCACAAAAAGCGATCCCTGGAGCCTAGAAATTGGACTTTCAGAACAAACGTCCTTCAATGGTGAGAAGTTAGAACTCCATAAATCCGAACTAAGGATTCATTATGACAAAAGCGCTTTACCTACCACTCCAGAACCCGCGACTTTGTTCCTCTTGGGAATCGGGTTGATCGCACCTTCTATTTTGTTCAAAAAGGTGACTGTCGCAAAAAAACTGACCGTCACCTTTAAGGGTAATGAAAGGTAAACGGTCATCTTTTTTTACTAGTCAAAAGAAGCTTCAAAGGTGTATCCTAAAGCCATGCGATTTCCAGTTTTATCCCTTTTTCGTGTAAGCGTCGTAGAAATGATATCCTTCGTCGCTTTTTTCCTGAGCCCGTCTTCAACGCTTTTGGCTGACAGGCAGGAACCCCAGGTGCAAGTTGAAACCAAGATTGTCGAGACAAATAAATCGTCGCTAAGAGAACTTGGCACGGAATGGCATCATCATGAACGCGATACCTTTCCAGATCGGGGAGCTGGCAATCTCGGTGTAGATCAAACACGCAGCCTTGAGCATGTGGGACAACCCGGAAATCCGGCACCGTCGGGAAACGGGTTTGATTTTAAGCCGCTTGAACTTGCTGTAACGCCCCGGATTCAAGATGACGGTAAAATTGACTTGGCGGTCAAGCCGCAAACTCCTACCACTTTAATCGCGGATGGAAACTCCGCCGTAATAGGAGGTCTGGTACAAGATAACCCTCAGACAAGCAGTGGCAAAGTTCCTTTGCTTGGTAAGATTCCAATTCTTGGACCGCTTTTCAGAAACCGGGGCACCCAGTCTGAGAAAAAAGAATTGATGGTCTTCGTCACTCCCAAAATCATTCAAAGCTCCGAAGAATAATCGCCTCTATTACGCTAAACCCAAATGGAGGTAAATGCGTTCTGTGGCGTGGGATTTGTTGAGGGTGTAAAAATGAATCCCTGGAACGCCGCTTGAAAGAAGCTCCTCGCACTGTTTCGTCGCGTATTCAATTCCAAATGCTTCAACCGAAGGTTGATCTTCGCCAAATTTCTCGATCGCATCCTGCATCACTTTTGGAATGCTTGCCCCGCACATAGAAGCAAAGCGCTGAATCTGCGGACCGTGTGTGACCGGCATAATGCCCGGAACAATCGGAAGTTTAATTCCGATCTTGCGGCATCGATCCACAAAATCAAAAAAATCCTGATTATTGAAAAAAAGCTGGGTAATGACTGCGTCCGCCCCTTCATTGACTTTCTGCTTCAGGTGGTGCAGATCTTTGTCTTTGTCACGGCACTCGATATGGCCCTCGGGGTAACCCGCTACCGCAAGAGAAAATGCGTTCCCAAACCTAGGGTGCCTGCGAATAAAACCAACGAGTTCTGACCCATAGCAAAACCCATTAGGCACAGGTTTAAATTCCGTCTCGCCTTTGGGTGGGTCACCTCTCAACGCCACAATATTTTCGACGCCACGTTCGTGAAGCTCCTCCAACACCTTCTCAATTTCATCCCGAGTGTGTCCCACACATGTTAAATGAGCAGCAGCTTCGAGTCCGATTTCCCCCTTGATTCGCTCCACAATTCGAATGGTGTTGTCCCGCGTAGTGCCCATGGCACCATAAGTTACAGAAACGAAAGAAGGATTAAGTTCTTTTAGATGACGGACAGTCTCAAACAGTTTTCGTTCCCCTTCATCCGTCTTGGGCGGGAAAAACTCGAAGGAAAACGTCCGTTTCTGGCGCTCGTAAAGCTCGACGATTTTCATCCCATCACCTCCACGGCAAGAGCACGCTTTAAGAAGGCATCTTGTACTCTGAGTGAAGTGTGCTCTTGCATTTTCTTCGAAAATACGCCGACCATCTTAAGAGGAGGCGGCGTACGGGGAGGTGATAGGATCATTATGGTAGAAAATCATAACCGACCTTGCCTCCCATGGAAAGCAAATTGTGATGAAAATTTTCCTAGACTTTACACAGTCTTTGGTTGCATGCCGCTAAACTTCAGGTAAAATAAAGCCGAAAATCTAGCAGTAATGAAAGGCGTCTCATGCCAAAACAGTTTTATGCGCTGGTGTGCGTTTTAATTCTCGTTCAGGCGGCTTTTTTATCAGGCTGTCATTCCATCCACAAGGGAATTGGCTTGCAAAATAAAAAGGTTTATCTGGGAGCGGCCTCTATCGAAAACTCGGCCTCCTACGCGAACTACCTCCAGGGCTCAAAATCAGAGCACGGAAAACTTTATTATCTGCTGGACCGCGTTAAAGAGTCACCCAATCTCGATTATTATTATAAAGGAAACCGCTATGGTTGGGTGGAAGCACACCTGGCAGGAAGTTGGATTCTTTGGCGTCATTACAAACGGCGGGAAGGTGCTCGGGCTTTTCTACGCAGAGAAGTTTCTCGATACCGAAATCCAACTCAAACGGCTTACATCAGATTTCCAGACGGATCCAAACATCTCGCTCATGACATTCTTTTAAATGAACTGGACTTATTGGAATACACTTTTCAAAAAGAACCCCTTCCAAAAGTTCCGGTCCTTTTGGACAGAAAGCCGAGCGCGATCCAATCCCTTTCCTCGCATGCTCTTTCAGGCGGGTTCTTAAGTCCGCTCCAACTCTCGTCGCGATCAGCGAGCTTTCTCTATAAACCCGCAGAGCGATAGAAACTTGAGGTTACGCTCTCACCTTTTTGTCAATCCATGACCTGCATGATAGGGCAGCTTACGAAGGATGGCCCAGGCTCGATAAATCTGTTCGGCGCCAATCACGGCGGCAAGTTCGTGCGGAAGCGTCAGGGGTCCAAAACTCCACCTGAGATCAGGCTCGAGCGCTTTGATTTCAGATGCCGAAAAGCCGTCCGGACCGCCAATCACAATTTCAAGTTCCTGAATCCCTTGATGCAACACGCTTTCAAGCTCACGAGCTAATTGTTCCGAGGAAAGCGGTTTTCCTCCTCGATCGCAAACCCACCTTTTCTGTGTGGAATGCTTTTCTTGACCGAAAGAAAAACCCGAGCTTTTGCATGTCGTAAATTTTGAAACCCGCTCCAGATACTTTTGAAATAAAGATGCGGCTTGAATTTCCTTAAACGCTCGGGAAACGGAGGAACCTGTTTTCAACCAAGCCAAACAGAAGTGAATGACCATGGCGAAAATTTAATTTGAAGTTTTGGAAACCAGCATTCCAAAACGCGGATCGTCTCGAAGGCTTTTCAAATCAGGATCCCGCTTCATATGATCCAAATCCTTGTAGCCCAGCTCCATGGTCCGCTGGAGCACTTCAAATGCCTCGTCTTTTGCGCCCACGAGCGCAAGGCTGCAGGCCAGATTATAATGAATGATCGGATCGCCTTTCCTAAGCCTGGCAAGCCGCCGGTCAATTTCGAGGCCCTTTTCATGAAGCCCGGCCTTGGTATAGGCTTCGGCAAGCGGAATAAGCGCATCGATATAGTTCGGTTTTTGCTTCACCAACCCTTCAAAAAAGGAAATTTCGAAGTCTGAGGTCTCGCGTTCCATCACAGTCACCTTTTCTTCAAGCGGTAGAGCACCCAATCGCGGCCGCGTTCGCTGCTCGCCACGGGAGCCAGAAAATCCAATGCCTTTCGCTCACCCAAAATGGAAAGCTGAGGTCTCATTGTGCGCTCATAAAATCCATAATAAAGAAAAACGTCCCTCTGATGTGAATAAAATGGCGCAAGATATTCGCGCAAATCCTGAAGCGTATCCAGATCAGGAAAATACAAACGCTCGGACTCAGTATAATAAGCAACGATCGACTTTCGCGCAACTAAGATACTGCCGGCCGGAATCAGAGCCCGTACTTTGGGAAGCGATTCCTCAAGCTCAAGTTCAAATGCGGGATGAAGCTCGCCATAAGCTTTCTGAAAGGAAACGCCTGCGCTTGCCAAAAGTAGAACGAGCAAAAAGGCCGCTAAAACTTTCCTCGGCTTTCGCGATGCGAATTTTTTCTCCAAAACCCATTCGATGAATGAACCCGCCGAGGCGCCGAAGAGCGGAATCAAAAATATATAAAACCGATCTTCATAGGTTTTAAAGTTGATGAGGAGCACATGAAGAAGCGTCGCCATCCCATAAACATAGAGAACAGGCTTTTTGGATTTCCGGATGAAAAAGGAACATCCAAAAAGAGCCGCAAAGCTCACAAGAGGCGATACCAAAAGGAACATATTGCGGCCGATCATAAAGAGAAAATCACGAGCATAAACAGACGCAAGGTGAAGAGGATCGTGGCCTAAAACATCCAATAAATTCCCGAATTTTCCCTTGACCGCAAGATAAGCATCATGGGTCATTCGATCCGGACCGGGACTAAAATAAGTCATTGCCAGATTAAGGTGAGCCTCCTGAACGAAGAAAGGCGAATGGCTGATCCAAGCATAGGCCGTCCATATGGTTAGAACGAAAAAGAAGGAGACCAAAAGAGCCGAAAACCGAATCCATGCCTCACGCCGTTTCAGGCCCGAAATCCACGGAAGAAGGAATAACGGAAACAGGCACACGGCATTGACGCGCGTGAGGAGGGCGAAACCGATAAGAAAACCCGCCAGAAACCAATAGCGATAAGCGTTTCTCATCACCGCAAGCAAGGCCAATAAAAAACAAGCCGAATAAAGAGCGAAGAAAAAAAGATCCGAACTTGCAGTCGCTGAATGCACGAGGAAAGTTGGAGAAAGCACCAATCCAAAAATTGCGCCTAAGGCTTCCCAATCGCCTGACACATAGCGGAAGAAAAGAAAAATGAAAACGATCGATGCGAGACTGGATGCCCACGAAAGAAATAGCCCCGTCTGAAACCAATCCCTAAAAACGTGATGGACGAGACCGATCGCAATTGCATAAAGCGGCGGGTGAAACTCGACTAAAAGCGGCTCGCCTCGAAGAAACCTTTCGGCTTCGGGAATGAAGTTACCCAAATAATCGGATTCGACATTGCCCAGGAAAAATTTCCTGCCGATCGCCAGAAACGTGACGCTGAGCGAAAGCGCGAGTAGACTTAACAAAATAAACCATAGGTCGCTCCGCCGGCTTTCACCAGTCATCTTACGTGTCCCCTCAAAGGTGACTGTCACCAACGGCACTTCCTTAAGCGCTTTTTTGACGTTCCCCCTCACCTTTTCCGCCAAAGTTCGTGGCGGATCCGCCTCAGGCGGAAGAGGGGGAGAGGGAGGGGTGAGGGGGTAAAATCGCCCTGAATTTTTCTTAAGTCAGCGCCATTCGTGATTGTCACCTTTGCCTTTGCCTTTCAGATATTATTAAATTAACGGCCGATGTGCATAAATTTAAACATTCGAATCACCTAAAAAAGATCTGCATGTTTAGATATTTAGACGCTATCAGCCTATTTTTTAGACTTACCTAGAAAAAATATTTCGTCATAACTTTTTTAAAGGACTGAAGTTACAGCGAACCAAATACTACCACAACCCATTATCTGCTTGCATTTAAAATTTCAGGGTGTATATTTGGGTACCCCGCGCCCAATTGGAAGGCCGCGAATCATTTAAACAAATGGAGGATGTATCAATGAAAAACTTAATCGCAAAATTAAAATGCCGCAAAGGCCAAGGCGCTATTGAATACACGCTGATTACCCTTGCAGTGGTTCTTATCTTGGTAGCCGTCCTTTTTGTTACCGGGGCAGCCAACCCACTGGAAACAGCAATCAAAGATACATTCACAAAGATTTCGACTGCGGTTACTGGTGCTGGCGGTACCACCACCCCATAACAATTGCCGGTACTCCGGAAGTTCTGAACGGTTGTTGAAAGAAAACAGCTGTTTCAGAATGGTTTTATTTTAACATCGTAAATTTGAGTGAAGGAAGATACTACCTATGTCTCAAAGACCTCCTTCAAAAGCGCTCTTGATTTTGTCGGATGAAGAAGCATTCCGAACCGAGGTCACGCTCCGATTTAATGAGTTCGCCGCGACGAGCCACCGGTTCCTCTCCTGCCCCCTAAGCGACGTATTCGAGTATTCGGAACTCGATCAGCCTTCAGCCGTCCTGATTGATCTGACGAACTACGAACCCCA
>JACQQP010000174.1 GCA_016206945.1 Candidatus Omnitrophota bacterium
TCATGCGGCTGATTTTTCTTCCCTTTTCTTTAGAACCCACTCTCGCTTCTTTCTTAACAGCGGGATCCTTCTCCTCTTCAGCTTGGCCAGGAGTTTCGGCCTTCGGTTTTTCCTCGACTTTTTTCTGGGCAGGTTTCCCTTCGGGTTCCTCTTTCTTCTCGGCCTGAACTTCTTGATGTTTCTTTTGTTCTTTTTCTTCAGGCATGAGCGAGGCTTATTTCATGGCCAATTGGGCCATTAAAGCGCTCTTGCGGGATTTGATTTGACGGATCAAAAAGAAGGCGGCTTCTTCATCGCCTGCGACGGGACGCATAGCTTCCTCAAGTTGAGCATGCCGCCACAGCACCTTTCGAAAGGTATCGTTTTCGGCCATGGCAACTGAAAGACGCCCGCGAAGAAACGCAAGGGTATTCGCATCCTTGGGACAACGTTCCTTATTGGCAAGGAGATCAATGGCATAAATATAATGATCGATGAGGGAAGAATTGCTCCTAACTTGCCTGCGCAGAACTTCAACTTCCCAATCTTCTAGAAAGCCGTTTCTGGATTTTTCGACGATCTTACCGATTTTATTTCTTCGCTTTCGCTCCATGAACATTTGCCTCTCGAATGCTCATCGAAGCCTACACCATGAAAAAGGGAAAGTCAAGGAGCGACTTCGAACCAAATTGCCTCAGGTCGGCAGGCGAAGCGCGGGAAAATGCTTCGACCTGCCCCCATTCCCCTTGAAACAAAAACCGTAATGTCTTTGTAGGTGTGAAGACCAGCAACATATTTACGCGGCAGTTTTGAATCACAAACAAGAGGCCCCAAAAAAGGAATTCGAATTTGGCCTCCATGCGTGTGCCCTGCAAAAACCAAATCAACCCCATGATGAGACAGTTTTAAAAGCGCATCCAAGTGATGGACCAAGAGAATATTTAAGGTCTCCGCACTCAAATGATGAAGCGCCTTTTCGAAATCGATTTTCTGCGTCACGGGATCGTCCGTTCCGCCGATCAAAACGGGATTCCCATGAACCTGTAATTTCATAGATTCATTGATCAAGACGTGGACGCCGATCCTTTTCAATTCAGAACAAAACCGATTCACATTATTTCGGTTAATGGCGGTTTTCCCTAATCCTAAATGATAACGAATATTATCCACAGTCTTATAATCGTAATAGTCATGATTTCCAAGGACCAGAAAAGTGCCGTAATGCGCTCTGAGACCTGAAATCGTTCGGACAGCGGTATCAATACCCTCACTATTATCAATAATGTCACCCGTGAGAAAAATCAAATCTGGGTTGAGCATGGAAAGACGTTGAAAAAAACCCCGTTTGGAACCCAAATTTCCGGTGAAGTGAATGTCAGACAAGTGAAGAATGGTGATCGGTTTTCTGAGTTTCTTCTGGCCGGTGATTTTAACTCTTCTCAGGCGAAACCAGTTGGGTTCTACAAAAAAAGCCCAAAATAAAATTACAGAAGCTAAAAAAATAAGAATTAATAACCAGATCATCCCAACCACCTGTTTTCCAAGAGCGCGCCCTCGAAAATCGATATCCCAAACGAAGCGCGCTCTTGCTTCCTATGGGAGTCCGCTGCCGTGGGCAGCGGTAAAGCAGGTGGTGGGATCATCCCAACCACCTCATTTAATTTCCCGCTTCAGCGCGCTGAGCAGCGTCATAATATCGTCCTCATTATTATAAAAATGAGGAGCCACTCGGATACCGCCGCCCCGAGCCGATACGTAAATCCTTCGTGTTAAAAGCCGCTGGGTCAATCTTTCGGCGTTAGCAACATAAAAAACCACAATTCCAGATCGAACAGAAGGCGCCAGAGGTGAAATTATTTTGAAACCACGCCTTCTTAATTGAGCGATTAGAAAATCGGTGAGTAAATAAATCCTCTTTTCAATATTTCGAAGCCCAATTTCAGAAAAGTAACCTATGGCGGCCCCGATCGCAAAAATATGGGGGAACGGTGGGCAACCATATTCATACCGAGAAGCCTCGCCCTTTAATGGAGCATGTCGATTGTCAAAACGCTCAGGATGAGGCGCGCTTCGCCATCCTGCACAGCTTGGTTTAAATTTGCGAATCCATTTTTTGTTCATGTAAACAATCCCGCCGCCGTATCCTGCCATGAGCCACTTATAACAATTGGTGGCAAGAAAATCAATCCGTTCGCGCTTGACGTCAATGGGTAAATAACCAAAACCTTGAGTTGCATTCACCACGAGAAAGCGATTGCCTTTCATCTGGCCCAACGCGTGCAAATCCTGACGGAATCCATTCTGATACTGAACGTAACTCGTGAGAATCGTTTTAATTCGGCTGTCAACGGTACCAGGTACGGCCGGGACAGGTTCTATATTCTTCTTTTTACTGCGAACCTGTCCCGTAACGTACCTGGTACCGTTAGGATAAAGGTGGGGGGCGTATGAAATGATACCGTTTACAGGTTCAATAAATTTCATCTTTGCTTTCCGATAAATCCATGGAACTGTGGTCGCTGGAAACTCCAAAGTATTGGTGAGAACTTCTCCTTCTTTCGCAATCAACTCCGCAATCAAATTCATTCCATGTGAGGTGCTACTTGTGAACGTAATTTCCTCAGGTTCCGCGTTAATAAACCTGGCAACATTCCGCCTCACGGCTTCACGCCGCGCAATCCATTGATTCCAAGAAAAATCAGCAAAACCTCCGAGCTCATCGTAATAACGGAGTGTGGCCCGATACACGGGCATAGGCATTGGACCGCAAGAAGCATGGTCCAGGTAGGTAAAACGTTTCGTAATGGGGAAATCGCGACGAATTTTTATCCAATTGATCATAAAGTCAAAAGGTAAAAGGAAAAAGTCAAAATTACAAGGCAAAATTCAAAAGTTTAAAGAGACCGTATTTTTTCCTTTTCTTTCTACTTTTACCTTTTTACTTTTGCCTTTTCACTTGCTTTACCCATAGTGCTTCCAACCCTTGACGAGTCTCAGCATCAATTCATAACCGCGGTCGAGCGCAATTCCAGTCGCTTTGGCATCCGCTTCTGTGTACGGGCGTTCGGAACAACAGAATGGGAGGTCAGAGCCAGCGAAAATAAAGGGGACGGGTTCCGCAACATGAGTCCTTTTCACAATAGGCGTATAATGATCTGGAGCAACAAATAACCTCCACGCCCGCTCTTTTTTCAAATGTTCGACGATCGGTCCAACGATATGCCGATCGATATTTTCGATCGCCCGAACTTTTTCCTGAACGTTCCCTGTATGCCCTGCCTCATCTGTGGCTTCGATGTGCACAAAAACAAGATCAAGCCGCTTTAATGCCTCCACGGCATAACGGCCTTTGGCAGCGTAATCGGTATCAAAGTACCCAGTAGCCCCTGGCACGTTAATGATTTCCCATCCCACATACCGTCCAAGTCCATTGAGCAAATCCACCGCGGAAATAACGCCGCCGCGAAGTCCGTATTTCTTTTCGAAGTTTTCAAGCTTCGGTGCCTGCCCGCCGCCCCAAAGCCAAATCATATTGGCAGGTTTTTTTCCTTCTTTTGCGCGCTTCAGATTAATCGGGTGCTCGGCGAGAAGCTTCCTTGACTTCTGAGTCAAACCCACCAAGACTTCGGCTCCTTTTCCCTTCGGCCAATGCGGTTCATAAGGCGCTCCTTGAAAATCATGCGGCTGGTCGGTCTGAACGTCTAAGTCGCCGGCGCGCTTGTAACACATGATGTGGCGGTACATTTTGCCCGTGTGGAAGGAAATCAGATTGCTCCCCAATCTCTTCTCAAGTTCACTGATCAATGCTTGAGCTTCCTCAGTTGAAATGTGGTCTGCGGAATAGTCGGTGAGCACTCCTTTCTCTTCGCTCACTAAGTTACAACGAAAGGCGAGCTCGCCTGGCGCAAGAACAATACCCATATTGGCAGCTTCGAGAGGAGCTCGGCCTGTATAACCGATCTTGGGATCATAACCCATCAAAGAAAGCCCGCAGACATCGCTTCCCGGATACATTCCGTCCGGGCAAGTTTTGAGGGTTCCCAAAATGGAGTGCTTCGACAAATCGTCCAAATTGGGTTTGGAAGCAACTTCCAGAGGCGTTTTATTGGCTAATTCCTTGACCGGCCAATCACCCACTCCATCGGGGACAATCACAACTCGTTTGATCATCGTTAATCAAAAGTGAAAAGTTAAAAGGCAAAAGGAAAAAGGGAAAAGATAAGAGGTGCACGAGACAAGAGAACGTGAAATGTATTTCTACTTTTACCCTCTATCATTTTGCCTTCTTAATGTCAATTTTCTTCCCTTCTACTTTTTACATTTGCCTTTTGCCTTTTGACTTCCTTTAGGTGGGCATTCGGGAAATGACCTTCTGAGCGTGTGAAACCGAAGTGCGCGGAACGGCGATGCCGAATCCCTTAAGCGGATTTCCATGAATGTCTTTTCGGCCCTGCTCATAAATAAAACAATCGAGCTCTTCTTCCTCTAACCTTGCCTGAAGCGCTTGCGCTTCCTCTAAGGAGTCCGTGTCATAAACTTGGACCCACATTTCCCGGATGTTTTTCTTTTTGAAGCGAAACGGAGATTTGGGAAGCTTTGGCCGTTTTCCATCTCGAGCAAAGATTTCGCGCAACAGGAAAATGATGATGCCTAAAACAACCAAATAAAAAAGGATTCTCATATAAAAATTAAGACGCCGCTAAACCCAGTTCCAATTGACTTCTCCTCGTGCGAGATCGAACTTCGCTCAAGGCATCAACTATTTCAGAACGCACCGCTTTCGAAAATTGTTCGACGGACATACTGTCCTTCCCGAATGGCGCACGGGGCTTCAATACCTTCACGGTTACATCTATGTTTCGGCCAAGAAGCCGACTTCCTTTCGGAATAAGATCTCGTGTGCCATAGATGACGATTGGAACAACGGGAACGCCGATTTCTGAGGCACTTTTAAAAGCACCGACTTTAAAATCGTGAATTTCGCCGTCGCGGCTTCTCGTACCTTCCGGGAAAAAGAGAACAGAAACACCTCCTATGAGATACGCCTCCGCCTTTTCGATCGTTTTCTTCCCACTTTTCTGATCACCACGAACCAAAGGAATATAACCTGCTAAAAAAAGAGCCCAGCCCATGATCGGAATCCAAAAGAGTTCCTGTTTTGCAATGAACTTGAAAGGATGAATCAAGTGCAAAACCGCAAGAATATCAGCAACACTTTGATGGTTGGCTACCAACACATAGGCTTGATTTCGCCTCAGCTGATCGGCCCCTTCCAAATGAACTCGCATCAAGGGACAAACGGTGAGGATTGATTTCGCCCAAAAGGAAACGAGAGGATGCATATTTTTACGGGTTCGATCAAACGGAAGCAGAGCCAAGAAAAGGGCCAAAACGGGAAAGAACAAAATGAGGGTAACCATGCCAACCAGAAACCAACTTATCGCAGAACGGACTAAATCGAAAAGAAGAGGTCGTTTCTTCGTCATCCCATCACCTCCACGGCAAGAGCACGCTTTAAGAAACAATCTTGTACTCCCAGTGAAGCGTGCTCTTGCATTTTCTTTGAAAATACGCTGCCCAATTTAAGAGGAGTCGGCGTACGGAGAGGTGATGGGATCGTCCACATCACTCTAACCCCTTAAGACGTTTAAGCGCCTTTTTAAGAATGCCTTGCTCGCTCTCATATTCCACGCGTTCAATAGCCGTCAAGATTGGAAACCAGCGGGCGCAATCCACTTCATCGTCATGGTCGCTTAGTCTTCCCTTCAGATACCGGACGAGGAAAAAATAAACCGTCTTGAAGACACGCCTTTTCGTTTCAAAGTCAAAGAAAGCGTATTTTATAAAACCAAGCGGAGAACACACTGACCCCGAAATTCCAGTTTCCTCTCTTACCTCCCTGATAGCGGCTTCGCGGAGTTTCTCTCCTTTCTCGACGTGACCTTTGGGAAGACACCAAATGCGTCCGCCCTTGGAACGCCTTGCAATAAGGCAGACGAAGATCCCAGATACCGATTTCTTAAATACAATGCCCCCGCTAGAAACTTGATTGAAAAAGCGAGGTTGTTTTATTCTGAGATTGCCCGCCTGCCGGCGAGGCAGGCTTCGCTTCCCCAGACGGGGCCCCGTATGGGGCGCTCGCAATGACGTCATTGCGAAGAGCCCTTATGGGCGACGCCGCTTGTCCGAGCGCCCGTCGGGCGCTTGGTGCTGCGGTGCCGACACTTTCGGAGAAGAACGTCAAGTTCTTCCCGAACACTTTCGGAGATGAGCGTCAAGCTCATCCCGATCCGCCAAAAAACGCGGCGAGATTCGTCCGGACGGATTCCGCCGGCTTTGTGGCGA
>JACQQP010000019.1 GCA_016206945.1 Candidatus Omnitrophota bacterium
CTTCTGTCGTATCCATGACCTCAACATTGCGCTTACCGAGCCAATCGCGCAGACTATTTCTCAAACGTTCTGCGTCAGGTTTGGTAGGATTGGTTAAAATGCCGACGTGCTTAATCGCGGTGGAAGTAACCATGGGGTCAAGTGGGGAGATGCTCTCGAAAATGGGAAGTTAATTTCATCGACTCAGAAATTTGGCGTGCTAATCTCTCAGGGGAAAGACCAAACCGATCGAGTAGCTTTTCTCGAGATCCGTGCTCGATAAACTCATTGGGAAGCGCAAAGCGTTTCACGCGAACATCCTGAATATTCTTGCGCTCAAAAAACTCAAGCACCTTAGATCCAAAGCCACCCGTAAAAACGTGCTCTTCCACCGTAAAGACCATCTGGACTTTCTGAAGCACTTCTAAAATAAGTTTTTCATCAAGCGGCTGAGCAAACCTGAGATTACATACCATTGCTTCCCAACCTTCCCGAGCTAACAATTCTGCACACTTAAACGCGGAATCAACCATGCTCCCTAAGGTAAAAATGGCTAAATCGCTTCCCTCCCTTAGAATTTCTCCTTCGCCAATATCAAAAAGTTTGGTAGGGGTTTGTTGAGTCGAAGAAATATTGCCACGAGGATAACGCATTGCGAAAATATAAGGATAATCAATTCCAAGTCTCAGCATATGAAACATCTCCGCCGCATCCTTTGGTGCTGCAATGACGGCACGAGGTATATGGCCCAAGTAGCTGATGTCAAACACTCCATTGTGAGTGGCCCCGTCTGCACCCACCAAGCCAGCACGATCAAGACAGAGCGTCACATTGAGACGCTGGAGCGCCACATCATGGATCAATTGATCCTGAGAGCGTTGGAGAAATGTAGAATAAATAGCACAGACAGGCTTCATTCCGCCTTTGGCCAAAGCACCGGCGAACGTGACTGCATGTTGTTCGGCGATTCCGACATCGAAGAAACGATTCGGAAACTCCTTGGCAAACTTATCTAGGCCCGTACCCGAAGACATGGCTGCTGTGATCGCCACCACTTTTTCGTCTTCGCGTGCCAGTTGCAAGATCGCCTGAGCAAACGCCTGGGTATAAGTCATTTCCCCTTCTTTCTTGCGTTCGGCAGGGCCTTTTACCTTTTCTCCCGTCTTCACATCAAAAGGGGTAACTCCATGCAGCTTCTCCGCGTCTTTTTCGGCAAACTCGTAACCCTTACCCTTCTTCGTGATAATGTGAAGCAAGCACAAATCGTCTAACTTCAAGATATTTTCCATCGTCCGAACTAATCCGATGACATCATGACCGTCCACAGGACCGAAATAACGAAAACCAAGTTCCTCAAAGATCAATCCCGGGACGAGAAGATGTTTAAAACTTTCGAACCCGTAGTCGGCAAGCCGCCTTAAACGCGGAAAATGCCTGAGTTGCCTCTCAACTTCAGCCCGAATACGGTTGTACAAAGGATTGGTAATGATCTTGTTCAGATATTTGCTGATCGCACCCACATTCGGTGAGATGGACATTTCGTTATCGTTCAAAACAATGAGCATCCGCTTTCCCAAGTGACCCGCATTGTTCAACGCTTCATAGGCCAATCCGCCTGTCAGAGCACCGTCGCCCACCACAACAACCACCTTTTCCATACCTCCCTCCAAATCGCGAGCGACTGCCAAACCAAGCCCTTGCGAAATCGCAGTACAGGCATGCCCCACAATAAACTGGTCATGGGGACTTTCAAAGGGTGAGGGAAAACCGCTCAAGCCATCGCCCTGCCGAATCGTAATCATCCGATCCCGCCGCCCCGTAATCATTTTATGAACGTACGCTTGATGGCCCACATCCCAGCAAATTTTATCTTGAGGAGAATTAAGTAGATAATGAAGGGCAACGTTTAGTTCCACTCCTCCCAGACTCGCGCCGAGATGCCCTCCTGTTTTAGAGATGGTTTCAATAAGAAAGGATCGATACTCCGCACATACCTTCGGAAGATCCGGGAGTGAAACTCGTTTCAGATCTCGAGGTGAATTGATTCGACTGATATAGCGATATTCTTCCATGAGGTCAACCAAAACTAGGTATGGCTCTCTTTTTCGGCTCCGCGGCTTAAAATAAAATCCGCCATTTGCAGCATGTGCGAGTTATTTTTAAATCCTTCAAGTTCCCTCTTTGCCTTCGTGATTATTTCAGATGCTTTTTCCCGCGCTTCGTGCGCGCTCATGAAGCGAAGATAACCATTCCCATCCAGTATATCATCTACAATCTGGAAGGCGAAACCCAAATATTCCCCAAATTTTAAAACGCGGCTTTCAATGTCTCCCTTCGCCTCTGCAACAATAGCGCCACATAAACAACTGGTTTTAATCAACTGACCCGTTTTCTGGATGTGAATGGCATCAAGCATTGGAAGATCCAATTCATTTTTTTCCAAAATGAGCTCCATCACTTGTCCGCCTACCATTCCAAAGGTTCCTGCCGCTTGCGACAACTCACTTAGAATTCGCTGTGCTTTCCCGCTATTTTTAAGCGTCCCCACCACTTGAAAAGCAAGCGTCAGGAGCGCATCCCCTGCCAGAAGAGCAATGGCTTCACCAAACTTCTTATGGCAAGCCAACTGGCCACGTCGATATTCATCGTTATCAAGACAAGGAAGGTCATCATGAATCAGCGAGTAGCAATGAATCAGCTCAATGGCACAGGCGGGAATCAGAGCCTCTTTTCCGTCACCGCCCAACATATCGCAAACCGCAAGACAGAGGAGGGGCCTGATTCGTTTTCCACCACTTAATACAGAATAACGCATCGCCTCATGAATCTGAGTCAGATTTTGGGAGGGCCTCGGAAGAAAATCTTCCAACGCTTTTTCAAGACGCGAAACCTGATTTTGAAAATAAGCGTCTAAAGATTCAGGCTCTGTAGAGTCGCGCACCAAAGTTTTTCCTTTCCTTAACCGTCATTGTTCGCCATACCGCGTTGGGCGGACCCGTCCTTTGGCGGACGAGGAGCCCGACGGCTAGTGGTTCGACTTCCGCCACAAATCTTGGCGGATCGCTCACCACAGTGCTGAGC
>JACQQP010000020.1 GCA_016206945.1 Candidatus Omnitrophota bacterium
GGAAAACATGAGCAAGGTATTTGACCCCTTCTTTACCACCAAAGAAATCGGGAAAGGAACGGGACTGGGTTTGGCTGTGACTTTTGGAATCGTCAAAAAATACGATGGGAAGATCGATGTAGAATCAAAACTGGGAGCCGGAACCACCTTTACCGTGATGTTTCCTAAGAATATTTCGCCTTGACCCAGTATTCAAATGTTCCTACTTCTATGAGGTAAGCTTTCTATTTATTACGAATCCACCTCATTTGAATCTGACGAATCCCCGCAACTCAGTAAATCGCCCGCAGCTCATCGTGCCCAGATCACCGGATATACGCAGATGATGCATAGATCGAATTGTGGACGTCTTACTTAGGATTAGCCCAATGAAAAATTGATAGCGGAAATGCCGATCAAAAGTTAAACTGATGCTTTATGCCTGAAAGACAGGCTGCTGTTTTTTTCAGATAGAATTAATTTTTCATTTTACGTTGGGGGATGGTGTAATTGGTAACACGTCTGGCTCTGGACCAGAAGATTCTAGGTTCGATTCCTAGTCCCCCAGTGCTTCGACTCGGCCTTCAGCCTCGCTCAGCACAAGTCACGTAGGCCGAGGAGAAGCATCCTGAGCGAACGAGCAAAGCCGTTCGATTTTTCGCTCACGGCGAAGCGAGTGAGTCGAAGGACACGAGTAGCGTATGTGGTATGTTTACGTCATCGAATGTGAAGATAAATCTTCGTATACGGGTATGACAAACAACCTTGTCAGACGCTTTCAACGGCACTCAACTAAAGACGGCGGTCACTACACCAAATACAAATCTGCCGTCAAAATCATTCTTTCGGAGGAATTTCCCAACAAATTTGAAGCTGCAAAGCGCGAGAAACAAATCAAAGGCTGGACGCGTGCCAAAAAGCTTGCTCTTGCCAGGCAGAATTTAACGCTTCTAAAAGACTTATAGCTTCTAAAAATCAAGTGAAAGGCCTGTCATTTTCCCTTAAAATACGGCCGTTCGCGCGCGGGTGGTGGAATTGGCAGCACTGACTTTCATTAAAGGACTTAAATCTATTCATTAAGGTAGTCAGTGCAGCCCCTGAGCTTTCAATAAAAATTGCTTTGTACTATTTTAATGTAGCTCAGGGGCAGACACGCCAGCTTGAGGGGCTGGTTCCGTGCGAAGGGAACATGTTTAAAAGTTTGGTATTCTGAATTAGCGCGGGTGGTGGAATTGGCAGACACGCCAGCTTGAGGGGCTGGTTCCGCAAGGAGTGGGGGTTCAAATCCCCCTCCGCGCAAGTTTTAATGGATGAGGGGACAGGTTCTCCGCCAAACAACGCGGCGGATTCGTCCCAAAGCGTTGTTTGGACGGATTCGCCAACGCTTTGCCTGCCAGAGCAGCAAAGCTGCTCTGCGGCACTGCTTCGCTGTGTGGCGAAAAGTCCTGTCCCGCGCACCAAATCTGATGATTTGGTACTGTGTCGGCACGATTATGGAAATCGTGTCCAACACTGCATTTTGACGATGACAGGACTTGAAGGGAGCGCCGCAACGGGAATCTGACGACTGAGGACTGAAAGCTCAAGATGAACACACACATTTTTCGGCAATATGACATCCGCGGCGTTGCGGATCTGGATCTCGGCGATGAGACCGTCGATTTAATTGGGAAGGCGTTTGCAACGTACCTTGTAAAAGTGGCACAGATTGCAAATCCTACCCTGGTTTTGGGCCGCGACATTCGTCCGAGCTCAGATCGTATTTTGCGGGCATTAAAAAAAGCATTGCTTGCTTCCGGAATTTCAGTCACCAACGTTGGAATTGTGACCACGCCTATTTGTTATTTTTCGATTCATCATTTAAAGAAATCAGGCGGCATCATGATTACCGGTTCCCACAATCCGCCCGAATATAACGGTCTCAAACTGGTGATCGGTCCGAATTCGATTTTTGGTGAAGAGATTCAAAAACTCCGCCAAATCATTGAGCGGAAGGATTCCGTTTCGGGAAAAGGCGCGGAAGACCGAACCGAAGTGATCCCCGCTTATCAAAATTATTTAAAGCAATCCTTTCGATTCGCCCGAAGGCTCAAAGTAGTCATCGATTCCGGAAATGGTACAGCCGGCCTCGTAGCACCGAAGGTGATTCGGGAACTAGGCCATGACGTGATCGAACTGTTCAGTGAACCCGACAGCCGATTTCCCAATCATCATCCCGATCCTACCGTTGAAAAAAATCTCGAGGACGTCATTAAGAAAGTGCGCGAAGTGAAAGCCGACTTGGGAATTGCCTTCGATGGCGATGCAGACCGCGTCGGCGTGATCGACGAGCGCGGCGAAATTGTGTGGGGCGATAAGCTGCTCATTTTATTTTCGCGCTCCATTCTTAAGGAACAACCTGGTGCGAAGGTTGTAGCCGATGTGAAGTGTTCCAATCTCCATTTTGAGGACATCGAGCGCCACGGCGGCCGGCCCATTATGTGGAAGACGGGGCACTCACTGATCAAACAGAAACTAAGGGACGAGAACGCGCTTTTGGCGGGTGAGATGAGCGGTCACATGTTTTTTGCCGACCGCTATTTTGGATATGACGACGGAATTTATGCAGGCATTCGCGTGTTGGGAATTTTGGATCAAACAGGGAAGAAACTTTCAGAACTTTTAGCCGACGTGCCAAGGACATATGCGACCCCTGAAATTCGCGTGGATTGTTCCGATGAGGAAAAGTTTGAGATCGTGAAACGGGTGAAAGAATTCTTTCAGGGTCGATATCCGACCACTGAGATTGATGGCGTTCGGATTGATTTTGGCGATGGCTGGGGACTTGTGCGCGCATCCAATACGCAGCCGGTTCTGGTGAGCCGTTTTGAAGCGGTTAACGAAACGCGTTTAAATGATATTAGGAAACTCGTGGAGCAGAAGATCAGCGAGTTTTCTAAAAAAGTAAAAAGTTAAAAGTCAAAAGGTAAAAGTGCAGGTAAAAGTCAAAAGCGGAAAGTTAAGGGTAAAAGAGCAAATCAAATACTTTTAACTTTTTACGTTTCACTTTTGACTTAAGGAGTTGGCTACGATGCTCTGGGCGCTTGTGATGGCAGGAGGAATGGGGACGAGGCTTTGGCCTTTGTCTCGTAAGAAGCGGCCAAAACCGTTCCTGAAGCTGGTTCCGGGACGCCAGAGCCTTCTTCAGGAAACCATTAGGCGCTTAAATCCCATCCTTCCTTCGAGTCGTATCTGGGTCATTGGAAATCAGGAACATTTGGCGAGTCTTAAGAAATTTTCTCGCGGCGTTCCGCGGACTCAAATTATTGGAGAACCCGTTTCCCGGAATACGCTTGCGACGGTGGGCTTGGGCGCTTCCCTTATTTCAAGGCGTGATCCCAATGCTTTTATCTTAGTGTTGCCTGCGGACCATTGGATCAATGACAAAAGGAACTTTCAGCGGGCGGTCAAAACCGCCGTTCGGGTTTCAACGCGCACGAAAGCGTTTTCCATTTTCGGAGTTCGACCCACCTTTCCATCCTCATCGTATGGCTATCTTAAAGCGGGGAAGAAAATCGCTCGTTCCGTTTACCATTTGGACCAATTCATTGAAAAGCCCACCGCGGCTTGCGCCAGGGGATTTCTGCGGACGAGGAAATTTTTCTGGCATGCGGGAATTTTTCTCGCTCCTGCCAAAACCTTTTTAAGGTCAATGATTCAATACACGCCTCAAGTCGCTTTTCGTCTTTCCAAAATGAGCGTTCGTCAAGGAAAGGTGATTCCGCCTAAGGAATTTTATGCGCTTCCTAATATTTCAATTGATTACGCCATTTTGGAGCAATTAAAAAATGCCCACCTCATTCAATGTGATTTCGATTGGTGTGACGTCGGAACATGGAAGTCATTTGAAAGTTTATGGCCCAGGGATCAGTTTGAAAACTCGATGGCGGGTTCTTGCTTTGCCTTGAATTCAAGACGCAATATCGTTTATTCCGAGAAAAAATTGGTTTGTCTTCAAGGGGTGAAGGACTTGGTGGTGATCGATACACCTGACGCGTTGCTTGTGAGCGGCAAGGATTCGGGTGAGGAAATGCGCAAGGTTGTCTTCCATCTTTCGAGAAAGAAAAAAACGCTCGCGAAATACTCGTGAAAAAGACCGTCGTCGTTGCGAGTAATACTTATTTTGTCATCCCCCAATGTTTATACTTTGTCATTCCCGAAAGCTTTAATCGGGAATCTAGATCCCCGACACTTTCGGAGAGGAACGTCGAGTTCCTCCCGAACACTTTCGGAGATGAGCGTCAAGCTCATCCCGATCCGCCAAAATGCGCGGCGAGATTCGTCCGGACGGATTCCGCCGGCTTTGTGGCGAAAAAGTGCTCGCGCAAAGGCGCGCAGCGAAGTGCTCCGCGCGTTGGCGCGAGCGTCGGTCGGATCGGCGAAGCAATCTCAGAGCGGGATTGCTTCGTCCGGTCCATCCGTTGGCCGTCCTCGCAATGACAACCGTTTCCATCCTTCTCTTCTTCTCTACTCCAAGTTATGCCAAGCTTGAAAACTTCCAAGCAGCGGATGTGGTGCTCGGTCAGCCGGATTTTAATTCGAGAACTGCTAACAATGGGGGTGTGCATGCGGGTTCATTAAGTTTGCCGCATGGAGTATTTTCTGATGGCAAAAGA
>JACQQP010000171.1 GCA_016206945.1 Candidatus Omnitrophota bacterium
AGAGTGGATTTCCAGCACCCCAACCCGTTATGAAAAGTGGATCGTGGAATTCGGTTTTCGAATCGCGTGTTTCAAAAGAGCTTCCGTGTTCATAATTGGTCTGAGATTCGTACCAATCCGTAGCCGTGTTGGGATAGGCGGTTTCGATGTCCTCGCGCGCGGTAAAATCCTTTTGCCAAGACGCCTTCCAATGCCAAATAAAGACAGGTGAGTCACTACTGCCCATCGCAAAAAAAGGCGGCTCCTTTTCCATAGAAAACTGTAGGGCTGCGCCGTCCGAAAAGGACTGGGGCGTCACTGTAGAGTCATCCTGTGTTGGATCCTTCCAACTCAGGAGAATCGCAAGCTGGTTTCCATCATGGAGTGCTCTTACTTCTACGCCCTCAACTCGATCGTCTCTCCACCAAAGGGGTGTGAGTGACACAAAGATAGGTTCAACCTTTGCCCAATAGCTTGCCACCGGATCACGAGTTAAAGTCTCTTGGGTTCGATGCGCCGTGATCTCAAGATGATGCAAACGAGCTCGTTCTTCAGCGCCAGGCTTCGGAAGTGTCTGAACATAATGGATCAAGTCCCAAATTTGTTCTTCAGTAAGAGCGGCACTGTAACTCGGCATGGGTGAACCTGGCAGGCCCGCTGCAATCCTGTAATAAAGTTCCTCGGAACTTGAAGCTCCTTTAAAAATACCTGCCGTCAGATCGCGAGGCTTCAAGGGATATCCTAATCCATCCTGTATGATCTGCTGCCCGTCACCTTTCCCCTGAGGCCCATGACAAGAAGCGCAAGCCTTCACAAATAGTTCGCGGCCGCGTGCAAGGCTTTCATCACTCACAGGCGGCTTATTCGGGACTCTGATGACGGATTCAGGATCAATCGCAACATTGATCAATTGCTTTTTAGCTTCCCAAGGGAGCCCCTTTTGAATTTGCTCCTCTGAAATTTCGCCTTTCGCCCTTTTCTTGCCCAGTTCAGTCAAATAACGGACATAATAAACAAGACCCCAACGTTCCCCCTCGTTCAAGTATTCCCAAGGCGGCATCGCAGAACCCGGCATCCCCCGAGTAATGGTTTTAAATAAATCTTCATGTGTCGCAGTCATGTCATTCGTCGAAATGAGCCGAAATTCGCCGCGCGTGAAATCCCGCGGTTTTGGATACAAAAGGTACGCAGCCTTTCCGTCGCCAGCCCCCAAAAGACCATGGCAGCTCACACACTGTTTTTGATAAAGCGCCTCTCCCTTTGCAAAAAGTCTTTTCGTAAGAGAGGATTTTCCTAGAATAGACATTTGGGACCGGCCGTCAGTTGAGATGAAAAAGAAAACAGGTGAAACCAAAAAAACGAGGGTGATAAAAATGATCGATTTTAATCTCATGGAAGTAACATAAAAGAGTTGGTTCGCTTTTAATTTCGCCTATTCTTCCTTTTCCCCCGATTTTTTGTCAGTTCCAGAAATTCCTTTCTTAAACTCCTTGATTGCTTGCCCAAGCCCCTTTGCCATTTCGGGCAACTTTCTAGCTCCGAAGAAAAGCAGGACGATCATAAAAATTAAAAGGAGCTCCATAGGACCTGGCATCGACAAAAGAAGCGGGCATGGCAAATGATTGATTGTCATAGAACTCGATTTAACCTCCATTCCTTTGGCTCATAAAGGCAGTTCGGTTCTTCGGCGAGAAAATCATTTTCTTCTTCAAAAGCACGGGCACGGCAGCCGGAACACATCCGCCTAAATTCGCAAACGCCGCACTTTCCACCTAGAAGGTCGGGCTTGCGGAGGCTTTCAAAGGTAAGAGAGGTTTCCCAAATCTCCTTCAGATTTCTTTCGCGAATATTACCGCACGGAACAGGAAGATAACCACATGGGAACACTTCCCCTTTGTGTGAGACGAAACAAATCCCAGTTGCGGCAAGACAACCCTTGGTCATTTGATTTAGCATCTTAACAGTACCAGGCGTGACAGGTTCAGTAGCGGTACCAGGTACGGCCGGGACAGGTTCTAAATCTTTGCTTTTATGAACCTGTCCCGTAACGTACCTGGTACCGGATTGCGCGTCCCGACCGGAACTGGTGCCGTTTAAGCTTTTCTTCTGAGCCACAATTCGAAAATAATGGGGAGCGCAAATGGGACGAATATGAATTTTCCGTTCACTTGCGAGCTCGTAAGTTTTGAGAAGTGCTTCTTCATACTCCCCGGACGAAAGTTGGTACTCTTCCTTAATCTCAAGGCCGCAGCCAACAGGAACTAACAAAAAATAATGCAGACTTTCCGCTCCCAGTTCCAAACTCAAATGATAAATCGCTTCCAGTTCGTGGACGTTATGCCGCGTGAGCGTGGCATTAAGCTGCATCGACATTCCTAAAGACTTGAGGTGTTTAAAGCCGGTGACGGCTTTTTCAAAAGAACCCGGCATTTTTCGGAATTGGTCATGAGTCTCAGAGGTTGCTCCGTCCAAACTGATAGAAACGCGGCGAATTCCGCTTCCGACAATTTTTTTGGCAAGATGCAAATCGACGAGCGTTCCGTTGGTCGCAAGCGCCACGGGCACGCCCCGCTTGCGAGCGAAATAAGTCAGGTCGAACAGATCATGTCTCGCAAGCGGTTCTCCGCCGCTTAGAACGAGTACGGGTTTTGGATCAAAATCCCTGGCTAGGCCTTCAATAAAAACAAAGGCATCCACCGTCGACAAATCGTTCCGAGAAAGAACTTTGCTGACCTCAAGCCTGCGGCAGTGGATACACTCCAAGTTGCAAGCGACGGTCGTCTCCCAAAAAATAAACCGAAGCTCACGCAAGCTCCCGTTCCGCACGGCTATTCTCCGAATACGTTGATTTCTTCGTTAGTCAAATAACAGGCAGGGTCCGAATGCCAAGGATCGCCCGTAACTTTCTTGGCACGGACACGGAGGGCTCCACCACAGGCTTCAAAGAAGCGACAAGCGCGGCAACGCCCGTAGATGGAGCTCCTCCTATTCCTCAGCTTTTGAAGTAGGGGCTCTGAGGCGTCCGTCCAAATTTCAGAGAATTTTCTTTCGCGCACATTGCCCAGATTGTATTCGGTCCAAAATTGGTCCGGGTGAACATTTCCCTGGGAATCAATGCAAGCAATTCCTACGCCTGAGGAATAAAGCCCGCCGCCGTTCCACCGAATTCGCTCATAGACCTCTTCAGCTCGCGGATCATTTTCTTCTTTAAGTTTGAGATAAATATAAGGACCGTCAGCATGGTTATCGACCGTCAAAACTTCAAGGGGATAACCACGCCGAAGGAGGATGTCGGTCCTTTCAAGAATGCGGTCAATTCCGCGCCGCGTTTTCTCAATATCGATGGAAAAAATTTCCCGGCCGCGCCCACTTGGAACCAAGTGATAAAAACAAACCCGCCGGATTCCTTCGCGCTCGATAAAATCGAAGAGCCTGTCAATTTGATCTATTGTATAAGGGGTCAAAGTAAGCCGCAGCCCCGTTTTTTGTCCGACCGCAACTAAATTTCGAATCCCGCTCACCGTTTTTTCAAACGCCCCTGGAACACCCCTGAAGCGATCATGAACCTCGGCCATTCCATCCAAGCTAATTCCTACGTAGGAAAAACCTGCATGCTTGATGGCCCGCGCCATAGCTTCCGTGATCAACGTGCCATTCGTGGAAAGTGTGGTTCTGAGCCCCATCCAGCGGGCATAAGTTGCGAGCTGGAAAAGATCTCGGCGAAGAAGAGGTTCACCTCCTGAAAAAAGAATGGCAGGAACTTGAAAGGAAGCCAGATCGTCAATCACCTCTTTTGCCTCACGGGTCGTCAATTCTCCCGGGTAACATTTTGCTTCGGAATCGCTGTAACAGTGAATGCATCGCAAGTTGCAGGTGCGTGTAATATTCCATACGATGATCGGACACCGTAATGAAGCAGAAGTGGGAACTTGATAAAGTTTTTCTTGAAGTCCACCGCTATCCTCGGAATGCACCCCATAACGATGGGCGACAGATTGCGAACCTTTGCCACAATAAAGATAGCTTACGTCAATCATCCCATCACCTGCTTTCCTCGCCCCGTACGGGGCGAGATTTCTCTTAGAAATTGGCCCGAAGGGCCTAAAGCAGGTGATGGGATCATCGGATTAGATTTTCAGCCCTCTCGAAACAGAAACGACGCAATTCCATGAACCGAATGGATTTGGGACACACTCTTTCGGTTCTGGATCACACTCCCATGTGCCATCTACTAAAAAGCGGTATTCGTATCTGCCGGGCTGAAGCGGTAAAGTTACCCTCCAACGACCTCCTTTATCTTTTCGTAAGGGACACGCTTTCTCATTCCAATTGTTAAACGTTCCTACGAGAGAAACGGATTTTGCTTGAGGTGCAAAGTATTCAAACTCTATTTTGTGACTCGTTCCGTTGGATGATTTACGTTTTAAAAGTTGCTTCGTTTCCATCTTAACCCTCCCTGATTGACAACTCGGTTTCACATTAGACAAGCATTTTTCTCATTCGGTCCTGCATAGCGGCTGCTTTGCCAACGGCATCAAGCCGTGCACCACTTACCAGATCCTCTGCCATCGGAAAAAGCACTTTTTCTTCTTTGGCGATGTGGTCGCGCAAAAAGACGATGAACTTTGCTGTCTCCAATCGGATAGTATGAATGTCCTGTGCTTCCCTTAAAGCACCTAGGATCTTACGGATTTCTCCATGCTCAAACTCCATCACTGCGAGTGGGCCCATTTCCTTCCCCAAATGGGGTTCCAACTCGCGGAAAAGATACTGCTCTTCAAGTTCGCCGTGTTTTTCAACCGCATCTGCAATGATGAAAACCATTTCTTTTAAACCGGTTACCTGGTCCAACGCTTGAGACGCCTTGAGCTCCTCAAGAAACAGAAGCTGCTCGAGAAAAACATGATGCTGACAAGACAAATACTCGGTAATTTTCACAAGGGTTCCTCCTGATTTACCTCTCTTGCTTGTACGATATGGACAAGATCCTGAGCGATTTTGGCGCGCTTGCCTCGATCTTCCATAATTTGTTTCAGAAAAAACCTGATTTGAGCATCCTCAAGTATTAATTGATTGCGTTTCAGAAGACGTGTATAAAACGCGCTTGATTCCTTTTCCAAATTTAAAACTTTCCTAAAACGGATTTCCCAAAGTTCTTTATACTGCTGATCGTGCATCATGTTCTTTTTGTGCTTTGAGTTCCTCGAGCACCTTGGACAAAATCGTTAAATGTTGATTCGAATAGTTCATTAACTCGGTCAACAAACCTCTAATCTTTATTTGTTCCCTTTCGCTAAAAAACTTGAGATCCGATAAATCGCTCAAATGAAGCCCCAAAAGATAAAATAACGCCGCCTCTTCCTCTTCCGCCTTCGAGAGCTCGTAAATCAGTTCGTCCAGCTGACTCTGTATTTGGGCCCACCAATATCTTTCTCGAACTGTGTCTTTCCACATGGGAACACATAGGAGTGATAAGGGCTATCGAATTTACGGCTTGCTCAAAAATTTCCCCATGGCGCCTTCGAGTTCCTTTTTTTCCTCCACTTTGAGTTCATGACCCGCAACCTCATAAATTCCCTTGTCCTCCACTCGCAAATGATTTTTCAGGAGATAAACCAAATAGGTGGCGGTATCCTGAACCTTCTTCATCATTTTGGCGCGATCCATTTCAGACATCTGATTTGAAAGCGAGTCGAGGAAAAGCTCCAAGTCATCAAAATTGCGTCTCGCATCCTCGTGCTCGGTTACAACCAGGTGAATGACAGACTCAAGTTTCGGAATATGTAATTTCAAAAAAGGAAACAAAATCTTTTCTTCCAGGTCAATATGCTGCAGAAGTGAGGAGCGGAAAAAATCAAGTGAGGAGCGGACCTGTTTTAAATTTCGGCCGATAGAAGTTTTTCCTTCGAACTGGAGATTGCTGGCGGCTTCCTCAAATTTTTTAATCTCCCCGAACGCACTTTTGTGAGCCTCTTCGAGTTGCGCCAAA
Organism: Candidatus Omnitrophota bacterium; assembly: GCA_016206945.1. Classification (GTDB taxonomy): domain Bacteria; phylum Omnitrophota; class Omnitrophia; order Omnitrophales; family Danuiimicrobiaceae; genus 01-FULL-45-10b. The sequence goes on from JACQQP010000171.1 coordinate 5,969, forward strand.
AATTCGTTTGCTACCTTCCCGTTCGGATTCACGGCCACACACTCTCCATTTTTCGCTAGTGGTTCGACTTCCGCCACAAATCTTGGCGGATCACTCACCACAGTGCTGAGCCCCTCGACTTTGCTCGGGGTGGTCCTTCGACAAAAAACGCTCAGGATGGTGAGCGAAAGTCGAACCACGAGCTTGCCGAACTACGAACACACAAAATCAAATGAGTCGAAGCACTAGAAGTCTACGACAAGATGCGGGATCGAATCAGTGACCTAGGTCACAGGAGGAAAGGAAAAAAGAGGGTGAGAAACTGCTTATCCCCCACCATTTGTTCCCATACAGCTGGATGGTGGGGGATTAAAAAAGGAGCTTTTCCAAACCTTTCTTATCCAAAATCACAATTTGCTTGGGCTTAATATCGATCAACTTATCCCGCTTGAGTTCCGAAAGGTAACGCGCGACTGTTTCTCGAGCGGCGCCTAATCTCTGCGCAATCTCTTCGCGTGTAAACGGAAGGCTCAACAAATTTTCTTCACCGCGCTGGGGAACACTTGCATGAAGCATGTCCAGGAGAAACTTCACAAGGCGCTTCTTTACATCCTTCAGTGAAACTTCTTCTATTAAACTGCTAAAGCTTTGGAGGCGCTTGGCAAAAAGCAAGTTTAAAGAGTGGCTGATTTTTGAATTGGAATTTACCATTCGAATATAATCATCTCGCGAAAGAAACCAAACCTGCACAGAAGTAACCGCTTCGGCTGTCGAACTGCAACTCCATGTGGAAGAACCTGGATTGCAGGCACACGTATCGCCAGGGCCCAATGTCTCCAAAGTCTGTTCCCTTCCTGTGGAAGACGTTCGACAAAGCTTAACCCGACCTGATCGAACAATAAAAACGCGATGACAGCATTCCCCTTCGCGGAAGAGAACCTCGCCCTTATCAAAAGTCTTCTCTCTTAAGCAAGACTTTACCGAGCCGAGTTCGCTTTCGGAAAAACCCTTGAACAAAGGAACACTCTTAAGATCAGATATTAATTTATCTTGTGCCATTTTTCTCCGCTTGCGGCTTACTAAAATTTGCCGACAGATTATCTCATTTTTTAAGGATTGAAACAACGGGGTCGTTTCGAGGAATGCAAGGGTACAAAAGGCTCTGCGGGGTATAGTCTAACAGCCTCTCCCTAACAAAACCGAGCATTTCCTGTTCGATTTCTACTGGATAAGAAATCATACCTCTATGTTCTCCAAGTGGTCCTGCAAAAAGTTTCTCGTCAGGGTAAAGACGGTACATATTTTCATACCACGGCTTCGGCAGACGAAAAGGACCAAGACTGACTGAATGGAGCGACTCGACTTTAAGGCTCAAAAAAATCTCACGAAATAAACGTTCATATTGAGCTTTGTAATCTTCATGATAAATCAACGGGTCAAATCTAAGGCCGAGCCTCCATCCCCTTTCCTGAAGTTTTTCCATCGCCCCAATTCGATGCGAGACTTTCGGCACTTTATGTTCCAAGACGTCGCTGATTTCAGAAGGTGTGAAGCTAAAAGCGACAACGCAATTCGGAATGGGATCGCGTCTCAAAAGAGACTGGACTTGAACGCTTTTCGTGCGGAGTTCAAGCCAAGCGTTTGAATGGCGTTCAAAAAAAGGAAGAAAGGACTCGGTAAATTTCGTCACCGAATCAAGGGCAAGACTATCGCAGTCATATCCTGAGAAGAAATAAGATTCTGCGGAGGGTGCTTCGGCAATCTTTGCCTCAATCGCCTGCTGGAAATCCTCGTAATTGACATAGAACACATAATTCGCCGAACGAAACATCCCTTGAAGAAAGCAGTACCGACAATCATAAATACAATTGAGCATATGGGAAAAATAAAAATTCCGCTCGCCGCCGATTCCATAGCCTTTCGGGGTTTCGAGAATGAAATGGCCGTATTTTTTCGCCAGGATTAAGGCAGGGCGATTTTTTTGAAGACGAAAGTTCTGCGCCTTTCGATTGAAAATTTCACCGTAACGTTCGCACGGAATGAAACGCGCCTTTGGAAAACGCGCGCAAACTTCCCTCGTGCGCGAGTGGTCCCATATTTCTTCTTCAATGTAGACGGTGTCGATCATCCCCTCACCTGTCTTTGGCCCAAAGGGCCAATTGTTTTTAGCAGTTTATGATAATCTGCTTTCGGCAGATAGACAGGTGGTGGGATCATAGCCCTACGGGCAGGGAATTGATTCTGCTCTCAAGAAAATTCAACACATCTTTTGATTTGGAAAGCGCTCCTAACTCAGACGACCAAATCGCAGATTTTGGTTCCAATATCTCCAACCGAGCGAGTAGCCGCCTGAGCTGGTGTTGTTGAGTCACCGTAAAATGCCAATGATCGAGGAATTGCTTCAATCTTGTTTCGTCTATTTGAATGCTAGGAAGCCTTTCTGCAATCTTCTCAATCTTTTTCACAACAGAGTCAAGAGTCCCCAAACGATTTTGAATCAAGCGCTCAGTTAATGCTTTCGAAACTTGCTTGGTAGAAGAACGTCGATTATCAGAAATTACTTTAAAGCAGTGAACGAGTTCTACTGTTGAAAATTGTATCGCGGCTTTGTAAAACCCTGATGCTTCCATATCATAAACAAAGGGGTCTCGATATTCTGTCTCTGGCCGATCCACCGTCACGATAGAATCCGTTTGACAAGGCACATCAAAAAGAATCGGCGGATACCAGCTTTCCTGCGTGATTTGGTCCGCGACTTTATGTGCGAGCACAGCCGTTCCAACGGGATAAGAAGAGTGGCCAGCAATTCCTACATTAAGCCAAACCGAATTTCGAATGCTCCCTGTATGCTCGTATAAAAACCGAACTGCCTCTTGAACCCTGATTTTCCCGACGCCCGAAACAATCAAAAAGACCTGGCGCGCACCGTAGACCTTAAACTGAGTTCTCGAAGAAATCAGCTTGAGTTGATAGCGGTTAACGAGAGGTTTCGCTTCGGAAGGAAGCGCGACGACAAAATAAATCATCCCACCACCTAAATATTCGCCAGAGGCGGATTGGTCCTTCGGACCAAATTTAGGTGGTGGGATCATGGGGATTCACACCAAACGGTCTGTCTCTTGGGCGAGGTTGGTCCCTCCATCAGAACACAGCGAAGCAGTGCCGCAGAGCAGCGCAGGCAGCTCTGGCAGGCAGTCTTCGAAATACCCACACCTTGGACACCTGAGCTCAAGCAGAGGAAACCCGCATTGGATACAAGCGAGGACTTTTCGCTCCACAGGTTGGTTAGCCTTTTACGAGCATCCCCTCACTTAAGGTTTCTGCCTTTTCTTTGCTGACTAGTTTCTCAACTAGCTCCAAAGCAAATTCAAGGGCAGAACCAGGCCCGCGGCTTGTAATGATGTTTCCGTCAACGACAACGCGGTCGCTTGAAAAAGCAACGGAGGAAGGGAAATTTTTTTCAAAACCAGGATAACAAGTCGCTTTCTTGCCGTTCAAAATTCCAGTGGGAGCGAGGGCGAGTGCGGGTGCTGCGCAAATCGCACCCACAACTTTATTTTGACGATTCATCTTTTTAACGAGTCCGGCTACTTTGGGCGATTCCCCCAAATTCTTTGCGCCCGGCATTCCTCCCGGAAGAATAATCGCGTCGGGAAGGTCTTTGTATTCATCAAACGTAACATCTGTCTGAAATTTAACTCCGTGAGCACCCGTTATCGTTTTCCCGGAAAGGCCCGCAATTGTAACCTCGACACCTGCCCTTCTTAAAACATCGACGGGCGTAATCGCTTCAATTTCTTCGAATCCATCCGCCAAAATAATCAACACCTTCTTCGCCACAGAAACTCCTCAAAGGTGACAATCACCTTTATCTTTATCATTTCAGGGACCTAAACATCCAAAGCGAAAGCAAAAAAGCGACGACCGCCGCAACAATGCTATAAGATGAAGGAACGCTAAAGTCCCCAATCACAACAGATACACGGAAAATGGACCGTACCAAGTGAAGAATAGCGACCAACAAAAAAATGACTCCGGCCACATTTAAGGCAGTTTTCTTCGAGTCCATTGTCTCCTCCCTCTGTTCTGTATTCTAAACCCTTCCCGCCAATTTGTTAATCGCTTTAATTTCCTTATTAATGGAAAGCACATTAAGCTGCTCGAGCGATATCGGCATCACGAAGGACCAGTTTTTTTCGCTTGCGATGCCGGGAAAATTGATCCGCACATCCCACGAATCACCTTCAAAATAATCGCCCAAAGCAAGCCAATCTTGAAACAGTTGAACGGCAAAAATCGAGGCGCTACCCATGATTTTTTCAAGCGAAGCTTTTACCGAATCATGGGAACTTTTTTCGTCAAAACATCCAGGCAGGCCGACATAACGCCAGAATTTTTCCTTCTCACCGTAAGACCAAAGATAAAGGTCGATCAGATCTTGCATTTCATGTTCAGGCTTACCGATGATTTGTACCAAACTTTGAACATTTTTGATTTCGTTCCTCCAGCGCAGCCGATCATGAAAAGATCGATCGAGGTCAAAAAGCTGATGTTTCACCGGATCCAAATCAATTCCTTTTGCATTCAATTTCCGCTCAAAAAGCGGCCCGTAAACCGTTCCCGCTTCATATTCCCACCAGGCATTAAAGGAAGACATATCATGCGTGGAAATCGCCGCAATCGAATTCCTTCGATACGCTTCAGAAGGCTTAAAGGCGTATGCCTGAGCTGGCTCCCGCATCCATCTTTGAATATCCATGCCGGGGATGGCGCACGCTTCCAAGACCCGAAAGGAACACTCTGGAACGGTTCCAAGGTCCTCGCCACAAATCAGCATCTTGCAATTTTGAACCATCAGCGAAAACAGGCTCCGCCCGCGCTCTTCCCAAATTCGCTCGTCACTTGGATCAAAGAAACCGTTAAGCCCCGCATTTTCTATAGGCTCTGAGAGTGGAATGGACCAAAGCCTGAAAAAACCAACCGAATGATCCATTCTCAATAAATCATAGAAGTTTGAGGCGTATTTCAGTTTTTCGATGACATAATCATAAGCACCGTCACGCAAAGCCTCCCAATCACAGGGCGGTGTGCCCCAGCGCTGACCCTTAAAAAAATAGGCATCAGGAGGCGCTCCGCTTGATAAATCGAGCTTGAAATAACGCGGGTGAGCCCAAACGTCAGCGCTATCACGTGAAGCTAAAAATGGCAAGTCTCCCATGAAAAGTACCTTTTTGCTTCGCGCATACTTCCTTGCATCTTGAAATTGCTCAAAAAGCTGCCACTGAAGCCACTTGTGAAAGGTAATGCGGTCCGCGTGTTCCTTTTCGAAGAGCCCAATGACATCAAAATTCCGCCTCTTAAACTCAGTGGGCCAATCTTCCCACTTTCTCTCCCCTTCTTTTTCTTTGATCACTTTAAACAGCGCATAATCATCGAGCCACCATTTATTCTTTTCCACGTAGGACATAAAAGGAGTTCCAGCTTCGGCTTTGCTTTTTTCAAAAATCTTCCAAAGAAGGTCCAGTTTGGCCGCTTTGATTTTGTAATCGACTCGCTTTATCCCCTCACCCCTAACCCTCTCCCCTGAGGGGAGAGGGGAGGGTGAGGGAATTGCAAACGTTTTCCTAAGCGACTCGATCTCATTCTTAAAAGGCTTGATGTTTGCCTTCGCTAACCGATCCACAGCAAGATACATGGGCTCTAAGGCAAAACTTGATTGTGCATCATAAGGCGCAAAATTAAAACCCACGTCATTTAACGGGAGAAATTGAATGATGCTCATCCCTGTTTTCCCGCACCAATCAATGAGAAGCTTTAGATCTGGAAGTTCACCGACCCCAATGCTTCTTCCAGAATAAACAGAGAAAAGTGGGACAGCCACACCCGAACGCCTTTCCAGGCCAAGGCGTTTCCATGGCCCTGCTGAAATAGAAGATAGAAATGATTGGTACATTCCGTCGCTCGTTTTAACAATCCGCTCCATTATACTTGGACGCCAACGAATGAAAAGGACTTAAGGAATCAGCACATACGACTCGCCGGTGCCTCGCCCTGAAGAACTCGTAGGTACTTTGCGGACTTGAGGTGAGAGCAGAATCCCGCCTATATTTAACTATAATCAATATCATATTGACATAAAATTAAAACTGTGATATCCTTCGGCGAAATGAAGACGGTCAAGAAGTTCATCCAAAGGTTCAAAGCCGGGGGGTGGTTATTCAATTCCTATGTCGGATTCGTTTTTGTTCGCTTTAGCGTATCCTTGGTGAATGATCTTCTCTGGTATGCCGGCGTTCTACGAAAAGCCTCGGTCGCATTACCTCTTGCCCTCCTTCTGTGGGCGCTTTGGATTTTTCGGCCGTGGGTTGAAACAAATGAAGAATCTGAACGCTAAGATGGGCGCCCAAAACCAACGATTTAAGGCTACTTGCAATGTGCCGTTAGCGACGCTATAATTGTTATATGTTTGTCTAACATAACGTTATACGACTCATGAAAGGAGAGGTACCTTATGATTTCGATCAACGTGCGCGACCTACTGCACAGCTTTTCGAAGTACCTTAAAATCGTAAAGAGGGGGGAGAAAATCATCTTGATGGAACGGAATGTGCCCGTCGCTGATATCATTCCTCACAATGAGAACGTAGCTCGGCCTGGATGGAAGCGAACGATTGAAAAAATTGAAATTAAAGGTGAATCTCTCTCGGAAACCGTCATCAGGAATCGAAGAGAGCAGAACAAGTGAAGGCTTTTCTTGATACCTCCGCATTAATTAAAAAATATGTCTCAGAGACCGGTTCTTCCCAACTGGAAACCCAGTTGGAAGAGATAAGTGAAATCATCGTGGCTCCCATTTATTGGGTTGAACTCAATTCCGCGATTGAAAGGAGGCTCACAGAACAAACGCTCACCCGCCAGCAGGCAATCGTTATCCGTCGTGAAGCGGGAATGGATTTGAACTATTTCAGCAAAGCGCTCTGGAATGATTCTTTAGAAGAAAAAGCAATTGAGATGATTAGAAAATATCCTTTGAAAACACTTGATGGCATTCAACTGGCCGCAGGAATTCTCGCGCGTGCAGAAGTTTTTTTAACCTCCGATCAAGACCTCTACAAAGCCGCTTTGAAGGAATTAAAGACCAACGCAAGATTGATCGGCGGTACCGTTTAAATAATACCGATTAACTCATCCAATTATCTGAGGCCTCGCGGAGTTTTTTTAGATGTTACCGAGGCCTCATCCTGAAGGAGTCCGAAGGACGACTGAAGGATCTCATTGATGAGATCCTTCGACTCCGCCCCACAAACCGGGGCGTCGCTCAGGATGAGGGGTCTTCAAAACTCCGCGACCCCTCATTTAAGTAAATTATAGAATATAAAAGATGCCATAGAAGGGGAATTTTACCTTCTTGCGGCTAACGAAGCGGGCTTGACCAGCTTTTCATAGACGCCGCGGCCGTCTTTGAATTCGCGAACGTTGCTCCTTGCTTTGGAAAGGTAATATAAGAATTCTTCTTCCAGGGAGGTCTCGGTCGCTTCACGAGTCAGTTCAATAGCGCGTGCGGCGTATTGGAGAATTTGAATGGTCTCGATTCCGGAAATATCGTTAAAAAACCAACCGCAACTCGTATACATCAACATGGCATACTTCTGCATTTCAAGCAATTTCAAACAAAAAGCCACTTCTTGATCACTCAAGACTTGCTTTGCGTGCCTTGCAAAAAAATGCCATTTTGCCTCATCCGATTGATCTAAAATGAGATCAATGTAATCGTTTCTCGCCCGCCAAACATTTTTGAGGTAATGCGAACCATACATCTGATAAATCACCGCGAGCTCGTCGCGAAGCCAATCGAGAGTTTTTCTAAGAGGTTTTCTCCAATGCTGCTTCCAACCGGGCGGACCTCCTGCCTGGCAACCGCAATGCTCCTTCCAACGTTTGACCCCATGAGCACAGCTCCAAGAGGTTCCTTCGCCATCTTCGCCTTCGTTAAGCCGTACGGCATAACGTGGCGGATGGTCCACAAGAAACTCACCAAAATTGACAAGATGAAAACCCCGTTTGGGAACTTTAACTTCCAATAAATAAGCGAGTGCTCTTTCACCAAAGGCTTTATGATGACCAAAGGTTTCACCGTCAGTCGCTACGTGAATCAATTGCACACGCCTGTGA
>JACQQP010000175.1 GCA_016206945.1 Candidatus Omnitrophota bacterium
CCCTCACCCCCAGCCCCGCACAATTCCTGCGGGGCGTGGGGGTTACCTTAATTTAATGTAACCCTGACGCGCCTTGAGCGAAACATGACCAAGGCGCTAAGGGTGACCCCTCGGGAACAGATTAAAAAAACTCCCCGAGGTGTCAGATATTTAGCGCGAGGAAAGTCATGATGTTGGCTCAAGAGGAAAAAACTGAACTGGTAGATGTAGCGATACCGCTCCCCATAGAGGACCCTTACACTTATCGATTGCCGCAAAGTTTAGTAGGAAGCGTTCAAGTTGGTTGCCGCGTTCGGGTTCCCTTTCGCAACCGCACCATTATTGGATATGTCGTCGCATTAGATGTGCAGCGATCCGTTGAACATCCAAAGGAAATAATGGAAGTAATCGATTCTGAACCGCTATTGACGGATCATCTTTTGAGGCTTACGAAATGGGTGAGTGAGACCTATTTTTCAAGCTGGGGTGAAGCGATTTCCAATGTCATTCCAAGAGTTTTGAAGGCAGCGCTCGAACCACAACCAAAGCAAAAGACAACCACGGAAGAACCAAACCTGGTTCATTTAAATGAAGAGCAGGAACAAGCATTGACTCGAATAAGGTCATGTATTGAAGAAAACCGTTATAAAGAGTTTTTTATTTTTGGTGTCACCGGCGGAGGGAAAAGCGAACTCTATATCCGCGCCATCAAAGAGGTATTAAAACGCGGAAAGAGCGTCATTTGTCTCGTCCCCGAAATTGCTTTGACGGAGCAGCTGAAACTTTTCTTCGTCCAGCACTTTCACGATCAGCTAGAAATACTTCATAGCAAGTTGAGTCTCAAGGAGCGTTCAGAAGCTTGGCATCGAATCCGTAGCGGAGAAAAAAAGGTGATCCTGGGAGCGCGATCTGCCGTATTTGCACCTGTTTCGAACCTGGGTTTAATCATCATGGACGAGGAGCAAGAAGGAGGCTACAAGCAGGATCAAACCCCTCGTTATCACGCCAGGGAAGTAGCTCGGTGGCGGGCGAGTGACTTAGGTGCTCTCTTCATCATGGGAACTGCGACGCCGACACTTGAAACGATGTATCGGACTTCGACCCACGAGACCGAGAAACTGGTTCTTTCCAAGCGGGTTGACGGTAAACCGATGCCCCAAGTAAAGATCATTGATTTAAAAGAAACTGCCGAAATCAACAGGCGCTCTGTGATTATTTCACCTTCCCTCAAGAAAGCCATAGAAGAAACTTTAAACGCAAAGAGGGCTGTCCTCCTCATGCTTAATCGTCGCGGTTTCTCGACTCATGTACGCTGCTTTCAATGTGGGGAGGTCCTTTTTTGCCAGCATTGTGCCGTTGCCTTGACCTTCCATCAGGAGGAACAAGAAGTGCTTTGCCATTATTGTAACTTTCACATGACCATCCCAACGCTTTGCACTCAGTGCAAACATCCACTTTTTAGATACAGCGGCGTCGGCACAGAAAAAGTGGAAAGCGAGGTAGCCCGGATTTTTCCCAAAGCGCGTGTGGCAAGGCTGGATACAGACACAACACGAAAAAGGGGTTCGCACGAACGGATTTTGACTCAATTTCGTATGCAGGAAATCGACATTCTAGTGGGAACCCAAATGATCGCCAAAGGTTTTGACTTTCAACACGTCAACCTTGTGGGAATTGTAAATGCCGACACAGGGCTTTTGCTTCCAGACTTTCGATCCGCGGAAAGAACGTTTCAACTCCTCACACAAATGGCGGGTCGCACGGGCCGGGGCAGCGAACCAGGGACCGTTTTCATTCAAACGTATTCGCCGAATCACTATTCCATTCAATATGCATCGGAACATGATTACGCTGGTTTTTTCAACGACGAGATTGAAAGACGGCGGACCCTTAGATATCCGCCCTTCACAAGGTTGATCAATCTTATTTTTCGTGGGAAAAAAGACCAGAAGGTCCGTGAACAGGCGTCTCAATTCCGAAAAGCCCTCGAAGATGGGCTCCGAGGAGGAGACATTGAACTCCTTGGGCCTGCACCGCTGCCGCTTTACCGCTTGCGGGGACATTATCGCTGGCACTTGATGATTCGAGGGCTCAATACAGAACCGATGCGGACAGCGCTTCAAGCTGCCTTAGGAAGTTACAAGCGCAAAACAGGCGTGTATCTTGCTATTGACGTGGATCCTCTAACCATTTTGTAATAACCTACGGGTTCAAGCGAGGTTTGAGATGGCGGTTCTTAAAGTGGTCGAATATCCGGATGCCCTGTTGTCTAAGAAAGCAAAGTTAATCGAAAAAATTACTCTGAAAGAACTCCGTTTGATTGAAGACATGATTGAGACGATGTTTAAAAAAGAGGGGGTTGGAATCGCTGCACCGCAAGTCGGAGTCTCAAAGCGAATTATTGTCATTTCGCCAAATGCTCGCCGCGGGGAAGAACGCGTTTTGATTAATCCTGAAATATTGGAATCTTCCGAAGAGAATGGAATGGTTTCCGAGGAGGGTTGTTTGAGCCTGCCTGGCATCTCCTGTGAGGTGGCTCGCGCCAAGAAGGTTAAATATCAAGCGGTCGATTTGAACGGAGTGAAACGAGTCGAGGTTGCGCACGATTTCCCAGCGAGGGTCCTTCAGCATGAAATCGATCATTTGAACGGCCGCTTGATCGTCGACCGCATTGACTTTAACCGTCGACAGGCCCTGCTTGCTTCCTACCGGCGTCTTTAACTTGCAAGATGAAAATCATATTTTTTGGTTCTTCTGACTTTTCAATTCCTGTCTTGGATGGTTTGCTCAATGCCGGTCATTTCATTGCAAAAATCATCACAACACCCGATAAGAAAAGAGGGAGGGGCCAGAAGCTTTCAGCTTCCGTCGTAAAAGAATATGCTTTGAAACATCATATCCCGGTTCTTGCTCCCGAAAAGCTTTCCCTTCCGCCGGTAGCAACCGAAATTCAAGAATTGAAACCTGACTTCATCGTGATTGCCTCTTACGGCAAACTCGTTCCAAGTTCCATTTTCACAGCCGCTCGGATTGTATCGCTCAATGTCCACCCGTCGCTTTTGCCTCAAAACCGAGGCGCCTCGCCCATCCAACAAGCCCTCTTAGATGGATCCAAAAAAACAGGCGTGAGCATTGCGGAAATAACGGCTCAACTCGATGCAGGTGATTTATTTGGCCAGGTCGAGACTGAAATTGGTGAAAATGAAAATGCCCTCGAGTTAAGCAAGCGCCTATCAGTAATGGGTACAAAACTTCTGGTTGAAGTGATGGATCAATTGACAACAGGGAATGCGAGAAGGTTACCACAAGATGAATCAAAAGCGACCTATGCGAAAAAAATTGATCGCGACTCCGGTCACATCAATTGGGCTCAACCTGCCGTTGTGATCCATAACCAAGTACGCGCATATTATCCTTGGCCTTCTGCATTTACTTTTTTGCGCGGGAAACGTGTTAAAATTGTGGAAACCCGCTTGTCAAAGTCTGCGGTCGATAAAAACAAGCCCGGCACCATAACAGACTTAAAACCACACCAATCCATCGACATTCAAACACAAACGGGCCCAGTGGAGGTGGTGCGTTTGCAACTCGAGGCAAAACGCGAAATGAACGCCTTTGAATTTGCAATAGGCCAAAGACTAAAGCGGGGAGATCGATTCGAGACGCCATGATACGCATTTTACATTTAACCACGCATCTTAATATCGGCGGCATTACTTCTTATATCAAACTTCTCACTAAAGAGATGCGGAAATTATCCTATCAGCTTTATGTGGGTTCAAGCGGTGGCACACAGGAAAAAATGTTAGAAGAAGAAGGCATCCGTTGTCTGAAGTTTAATATCCGTACCAAAAGCGAGTTGAGTCCAAAACTATATTTGGCAATCCCGCAGTTGATTCAGCTTGTCAAACAGGAAAAAATTGACCTGATTCATGCCCATACGCGGGTCACTCAAGTCCTCGCGTGGTGGGTCCAACGATTCTCAAAGATTCCTTTCGTTTCAACGTGTCACGGCTTTTACAAGCGCCGGCTGGGACGGAGGATTCTCCCGGCTTGGGGGAATCACGTCATTGCGATTAGCAAACCGGTAGAAGAGTCGCTGCTTAAAGATTTTCATGTGAGACGAACTGCGGTCAGCACCATTTTTAATGCGATTGATATCATTGATTTAATCAAACGCTATCGGGAAAAAAATCCTGAAGCGGTTCGCCAAGAGTTAAACTTGCCGAAATCGAGTAGAGTCATCGGGATCGTTGCGCGAGTCGTAGAAGACAAAGGTCATGAGTACTTCCTAAGGGCGGCCGCCAAGCTCGTTTTAGATTCATTTCCAAATGTAAAAATTCTAATCGTTGGCGAAGGGCCCTATTTAAAAAACACGAAAGAATTAGTCCGGCGGCTTCGTTTGGAAAAGTCGGTTTGCTTTCTAGGAAACATTAATGACATCACCTACGCCTTATCCGTGATTGATATTTTTGTCCTGCCTGCAATTTGGCGGGAAGGATTTGGGCTCTCGATCATTGAAGCAATGGCGGTTTCAAAGCCTGTCATTGTCACCAACATTTGGGCTTTGAACGAATTGGTTCATGACCGAGAAAACGGGCTTTTGGTGGAACCTAAAGATGTGGACGATCTAGCAAATGCCATCCGAGAGTTATTAAGTGATCAGGATTTGTATTCAAAAGTTTCGCGCAACGGTTCTGAAATGGTAAGGCAAGAATTCTCGATCACCCAAATGGCAAATCGAGTGGATCGACTTTATCGGCAGATTTTATCCCAACCGGGGAATGCAGATAAATCACGCTTGACCAAAGACCTAAGAGAGAGTAATATCCAAACTTAAACTGCAACAAATTGATCGCCAGTTCCTTTCGCTAGGAGGATTCAATCACAATGAAGGTGCGAGTGGGTATCAATGGGTTTGGCCGTATCGGGAGAAATATTTTCCGTGCGGGCTTTAAAAATAAAAATATTGAATTCATTGCCATTAATGACCTTCCTACAGATACCAAAATCCTCGCTCATCTCCTAAAGTATGACTCTACCTTCGGCATTTTGGACGCCACGGTCCAAGAAAAGGAAGGAGCTTTGATTGTCGATGGCAAAGCGATAAAAGTTCTGGCTTATAGGAGTCCCTCTGAGATTCCTTGGGCGCAACACGGTGTCGATATCGTGATCGAATCGACCGGGGTATTCACAGATGCTGAAAAGGCGAAGGGACATTTGCAGGGTGGTGCGAAAAAGGTAATCATTTCAGCGCCCGCCAAGGATGAAGACATCACGATGGTTATGGGGGTCAATCAGGACAAATACAACCCTGAAAAACATCACGTCGTTTCCAACGCCTCCTGCACGACCAATTGTCTTGCGCCGTTGGCAAAAGTAATCCACGAAAACTTCGGAATCATTCACGGTCAGATGACCACGATTCATTCTTACACGAACGACCAAAGAATATTAGATCTCGTCCATAAGGATTTAAGACGCGCGCGTTCTGCTGCCGTTTCGATCATACCGTCAACGACGGGCGCTGCGAGGGCCATTGGCCTGGTTCTTCCGGAGTTGAATAAGAAACTCGATGGATTTGCCATGCGGGTACCTACACCCAACGTCTCAGTTGTAGATTTGGTATGCGAAGTGCAAAAGGATACGACAACCGAAGACGTGAATACCATTTTCAAAAGGGAGGCGGTGGGAAGGCTGAAGGGAATTTTGGAATATTGCGATGAACCGCTTGTGTCCATTGATTTTAAGGGAAACCCTTCTTCATCCATTGTTGATGCCGCCCTGACAAAAGTAATCGATAAGAAATTGGTAAAAGCAGTTGCCTGGTACGACAACGAGTGGGGGTATTCGAACCGTTGTGTCGATTTAGCGGTTTATATGGGTCAGCGGCTGCCACAGGCGGCAAGCGTTAGCTAGTCAATTCAAACTTCCACGCCATAAACGACTCCGCTCTTTATGGACTGCCAATTGTTAAAAGAGCTTAAGATTCCAGGAAAGCGAGTGATCGTCCGCGTGGACTTCAATGTCCCGATGGATGATAAGGGGCGCGTTAGTGACGAAACACGAATCGTCAAAACGCTTCCGACGATTCAGTTTTTGGTCAAACAGAAAACGCGCGTTATTCTCATATCGCATTTGGGTCGACCTAAAGGCAGAAAGGATTCTCAATTTAGTTTAAAACCTGTGGCCGAACACCTTTCAAAATTGCTCAAGCGGCCTGTAAAATTTATTCCTGATTGTATTGGGCCGCTTGCAAAGAAGGAAACGATGGGTTTAAAAAGTGGAGAGGTGGCCCTTCTCGAAAATTTAAGGTTTTATCAAGAGGAGGAGAAAAACGACAGTAGGTTTTCGAAGGAGCTTGCCTCCTTGGCGGATCTTTATGTCAATGACGCCTTTGGTGCAGCGCATCGAGCGCACGCCTCCACGGTAGGAATCACACAGTTTTTGCCATCGGCTGCCGGACTTCTGCTTGCCAAAGAAATAGAATATTTTGACCGCATTCTCAGAAATCCCGAGCGGCCTTTTGCCGCTATTTTAGGCGGAGCCAAAGTGGTCGATAAAATTAAGGTCATCGAAAACTTGATAGCGAAAGTCGACTATCTTCTCATTGGCGGGGCGATGGCTTATACGTTTTTAAAGGCTCGCGGTTATAAGATCGGCAATTCAAAATTTGATTTTGAAGGTTTCGAAACTGCCAAACAAATTCTGGAAAGAGTCAAGCAAAGTAGAGTTCAACTGATGTTACCTCAAGATCATATCGTAGCGGAAACGGTTACTGAAAATGCCAAAACAGATACTTCTGACATTGACATTGCGGAAGGTTGGATCGGTGTAGATATTGGGCCAAGAACTACAGAACGCTTCCGCACCGTATTGGCAGGGGCGAAAACAATTGTGTGGAACGGTCCTGTAGGCGTGTTTGAGATCAAACCGTTTTCTAACGGGACGCGGCACATTGCGGAATGTCTTGCTCAGTTAAAGGGAGCAACCACCGTTATTGGCGGTGGAGAAACCGCGGCTGCAGTAACGCAGTTAGGACTTGAAGATAAAATGTCTCATGTGTCTACGGGAGGCGGAGCATCCCTTGAGTACTTAGAGGGAAGAGTGCTTCCTGGAATTGAAGCGCTATGTTCAACAACGGGGCAGAAAGTCTCAACATGATCCCACCACCTGCCTTTCCGCCGAAGGCGGATTATTTACATCTCAAGAATCAAATAATCGGCCCTATGGGCCAAAGGCAGGTGGTTGGGATGATCCCATCTGAAGGAAGAGAACCGAGAACGGAGTACAGAGTACAGAAGATTAGGTCCCGTTCTTTTTTTCTCTGTTCTCTGTACTCTGTTCTCTGTACTCTGTTTCCAGAGGTGATGGGATGAAGCGTCCCCTAATTGTTGGCAATTGGAAAATGTTTAAGACAATTCCTGAGGCGATCAATCTGATCAACATCATCAAGGCAGGAATTCATAAAATAGCGGATTGTGATATCGTCGTTTGCCCCCCGTTTACTGCCTTGGCTGCGTTGTCGGAAGCGATCCGTGATACAAAAATTGAATTAGGTGCGCAAGACATGCATTTCGAAACGGAAGGCGCTTTCACAGGCGCGATATCGCCTCTGATGCTTAAGGACGTGGGGTGCCGCTATGTGATATTAGGGCATTCAGAAAGACGCCAGCACTTTAAGGAAACGGACGAGCTGATCAACAAAAAAATGATGGCCGCCTTGAAATACAATCTCGTTGGCATCCTATGTATTGGAGAAACCTTGGAGGAGCGCGAAGCGCGCCGTGCTTTCGAAGTGGTAAAGCAACAATTTGATCAATCGCTTAAGAATTTAAGTGCGGAGGAAATAGAGCGGGTTGTTATTGCTTACGAACCGGTTTGGGCCATCGGAACGGGGCGTACCGCTACGCCAGAACAGACAGAACAAATGCACTCTTATATCCGCAGGCTCCTGAATGAACATTATGGAGATTCAATAGGGGAACGCGTTTATATTCTTTATGGAGGAAGCGTGAAGCCGGACAACATTGCACAATTGATGGGAAAACCGAATGTAGATGGCGCGCTCGTTGGCGGTGCGTCGATCAAGGCAGAATCTTTTATTCAAATCGTAACCAATGCGTTGCCACAAGAACTACAAGATTCGCCCAAAAGGTAAATGTAAAGTGGAGACGGCATGATCATTGTGATCGTTATCCTTCATGTGATTGTCTGTTTGTTCTTGATCTTGGTCATTCTTTTGCAAGCAGGGCGGGGCCAAGGATTGAGTTGGGGCGTATTTGGGGGAACTCCTCAATCCATTTTAGGAACGCGAACGGCAAGTTTTTTGAGTCGTGTGACCACCGCCTGCGCGGTCATTTTTTTGTTCACCTGTATCGCGCTCAACATCATCGAAACTCGAAAATCCCGTTCCCTATTTGCGCCCGCCAAACCGGCCACGCAGCTTGACTTTGCCAAAATCAAAGAAGCCTTAGAACAAGCAGAACAGGCAAACAAGCCGACTCAAACACCGCAAGAGCAACCCAAGCCAGTGACTGCATCACAGGAGCCAACCGTCGTCATGCCGACTTCGGAATCGCAAGAACCAGAGGACGACAAGAAGGCCACCCCAAAGGCAGAAGCGCCCTGATCAGGATTGCGCGCAAATTGCGTTAGACTTATTCTACCCTCGACTTCCATGTTTGCATTCCGTATGATGGTTTTATGACGCAAACGCAAGAAAAATCAGCCCGCTTCATTAAAGGAATTGGTCCTAAGCGTTTTGAGGCATTGAACCGTCTCGGGATACAGACGATCCGCGATCTCTGTTATTTCTTTCCCCGGCGCCATGAGGACCGAACTTCTTTTTTACCTATTGCCGAAGTCGATAGAGGCAAAGACGTTACGATCCGTTGCCAAGTCCTTGCACTTGGAGTCCGCCCCCTGAAGCAAGTCAGTCTCTTTGAAATGGTGGTAGGAGATCAAACGGGAACGCTTCAAGCCGTTTGGTTTAATCAGCCCTACCTGAAGAATCAATTCAAGGTAGGCGATCAAATTATTTTAAGTGGGAAGGCCGAGCGATATCAAAATCGACTTCAACTAAGCTCACCTGATTATGAGCGTGTTCAAGAAGGGGAAGCTGAAGGGATTCACGCGGGGCGCATTACTCCAATTTATCCTCTGAGCGAGGGACTCGCTCAAAGGTCTCTACGCGCTGCGATGAAGGAAGTGGTAGACCACTACGTCTCTGGTGAAATTAAGGAATTCTTGCCTGAAGAAATCCGCAGAAAGCACGGCCTTATGGAATTGGCCGTTTCTATCAAAGCGATGCATTTTCCCGAAGAATTGCCTCTCCTTGAGGCGGCACGAAAACGTATTATCTTTGATGAGTTTTTTATTTTTGAACTCATTCTACTTTCGAAAATCCGCTCGATTCAATTGAAGGAACGGGCCCGACCTTTTAAGAATGACTTGGATCTGCTTTCCAAGTTTTCTGATGTGCTGCCGTTTCAGTTGACTCAGGACCAAGCGAAAGCAATTAACGAAATTTTTAGCGACGTGACAAAGGAAGTCCCTATGAATCGTCTGTTGCAGGGAGAAGTAGGATCTGGGAAGACTATGGTTGCTGCTTTTTTTCTTTATCTGGCCGTCCAAAGCGGCCTTCAAGGTGCACTTCTTGTTCCAACAGAAATTTTGGCCGAACAGCACTTTCAAAATCTCGGCTCTTTGTTGAATTCGCTTGGTGTTTCAGTCGCTCTTCTCACTGGAAGTACGGAGGAGGAGAATCGGCATCAAATTCTTCTTGGAATTCAAGAGGGAACCATTTGCATTCTCATCGGCACGCACGCTCTTTTGCAGGAGGACGTTCAATTTAAATCTTTAGGATTCGTCGTCATTGACGAACAGCATCGATTCGGAGTCCGCCAACGCGCTAAACTCATGCTCAGAAGCCCGCGTCCGCACCTTTTGGTCATGACGGCAACGCCGATTCCACGCACCCTTGGGCTAACGCTTTATGGAGATCTCGATATTTCGACGTTACGCGAGCTGCCGAAGGGGCGGAAGAAAATAAAAACCTATTGGGTGGATCGGAACAAGGAAAAGGAAATTTTGGAAACGATTCGCTTACGGGTACAAGAGGCGAACGAACAAGCCTACATCTTGTTTCCTTTAGTGGACGAATTAGATCGCTTCAACCATCAGCCGAATCTGCATGAGCAATATACTGTGAGTGCAGCAACCAAAGAATACGAGCGACTCAGGAAAGGAATTTTCCGTAATGTATCAATCGGCCTTGTTCATGGCCGCTTGAACAAAAAAGAACGCGATCAAGTCATGCAAGGATTTTACAAGGGTGGAATTAAAATCTTAGTTGCCACGTCTGTCATCGAAGTGGGAGTGGACAATCCTCATGTGACCTTTATGGTCATTGAAAATGCGGAAAGATTTGGCCTTTCTCAACTTCATCAAATGCGTGGCCGCATTGGCCGGGGCGAGAAAGAAGCCGTATGTTTCCTGTTTGGCCATCCCACGACAGAAGAGGCAGGAAAGCGACTTGAAATCTTAACTAAAACAGACGATGGATTTGTGATTGCAGAAGAAGATCTCATTTTGCGCGGCCCGGGTGATTTTTTTGGAACCAAACAAAGCGGTTTCCCATTTTTTCAATCGGCAGATCTTATTCGCGATGCGGAAATGCTCACGGTTGCCAGAAATGAGGCAAAACATCTTCTGGACCAGGATCCCAGTCTTGTCGCATCAGACCATCAGCGTTTGGTGGAGGAAATGAATTATCGCCGAGTTAAGTTTCAGACACAATGAGGATCATAGGCGGTGTTTTAAAACGGAGGAGAATTTTTTTTCCGAAAACGCTTCATACGCGTCCTGTAACGGACCGCGCCAAGGAAACGATCTTCGATGTTCTTGGAACTGCTTGCGAATCAGCTACGGTGGTCGATTTTTTCGCCGGAAGTGGAAGTCTCGGTCTCGAAGCTTTGAGCCGCGGCGCTCGTGAGGTTTTCTTTGTTGATTCAGCAAGGCATGCCATCGCCGCCATTGAACGAAACCTCGAGTTGCTCGCCCTTAGGGGGAAGGCCCACATCCTTCGGATGCCCGTTTTGAGCGCCCTATCGAAGCTTGAAAAACAAGGAAAAACCTTTGGTCTTATTTTTCTGGATCCTCCTCATAATAAAGGACTTATAAAAAAAACGTTGCACCGTCTAGACCATTCTGTTATAGTAAGCGCCTTCGGAACTATCGTGGTAGGACATTCAAATCGGGAAGGCCTTCCCACAGATCTCGAAACACTTTGCCACCAGCGAAGCATTAAAATTGGGCAGACCTTCGTGAGCTTTTTAACTCGGGAAGGAAGCTGATAGTGGCTGCGAAAAGAAGGCGTGCTCTTTACCCAGGAAGTTTCGATCCTGTAACGTATGGCCACATCGACCTGATCGACCGCGCGCGAAATCTTTTTGAGGAAGTTTCCGTTGCAGTCGCTATCAACAGCGAAAAAAGCTCGTTGTTTTCGGTTGAGGAAAGAATCAAGCTTTTGAAACAAGCTGTGGGAAAGAAAACAGGAGTCTATATCGACACATTTAGTGGCTTAATGGTCGACTATGCCCGAGCTAAAAAAATCGGGACGATCATACGTGGTCTTCGGGCAACCTCTGATTTCGATTACGAATTTCAAATGGCCTTGACCAATCGTTCCTTGGCAGAGGATATTGACACGATCTTCTTGATGCCTTCAGAAAAGCATTTTTATCTTTCTTCGAGACTCATTAAGGAAATAGCAAGCTTGGGAGGAAATGTGTCGCGTTTTGTACCTCCCTTCGTTCAGCGTGCTTTATCTGCGCGTCTCGGCGAAACAGTTTAAAGGGACGACGCTATGATTCTGAAAGTGCAAAAGTTAAGAGAAGGTGTTATTGAACGGTTAGAGACATCTTATGATGCCCGCGAACGCGATCTCGAATTTGTGGATTTACATTATGTGACGAAGATAAATTTGGAAGGTCTGGCGGAACGAATCAAGCAAACAGTAACTTTTCGCGGGACTTTGACGAGTCGAATTGAACAGGTATGCAGCCGCTGCTTGGAGCGCATCGAAACTGAGATGACCGCTCCATTCGATTTATCGTATGAAATTCTCGGGCTTGAGACCGTTGACACGACAGGTGAATTGCGAGATATTCTCATTTTACAACACCCAGAACGTTTTTTGTGCGCTTCTGATTGTCACGGAATTTGTACTCGCTGTGGTACGAATCTTAACCGAGATGCTTGTCATTGTAAGCAGGCACAAAAAGACGCCGCGACCAGCCAAAGTGAAACAACGGTTTGGGACTCATTGAAAGAGAAATTCAAATATAAGGAACGCTAATGGCAAACCCAAAACGGCGACATTCTAATACTCGAACTCGACTGAGGCGGTCTCAAGACCATCTGAAGCCGAGATCGCTTACAAAATGCTCGAACTGTGGTCGCTTCATTTTACCCCACCGCGTTTGTAGCCATTGTGGTTATTACCGAGGGCGCCAGGTGGTGACCCTTCGGGCGAAAACTAAAGAAGAAACGGGAGCGGCTCAATGATTAAAGTTGCAGTCGATGGAATGGGAGGAGATTTCGCTCCGCAATTGGTCGTAGAAGGAGCCGTGCAAGCAGCGAATAGTTTTGATGATCTTGAAATTGTGATCACGGGCCGCGAAGATGCCATTAAACGTGAACTTTATCGCCACAAGGTTACAGGCGGAAAAATATCGATAAGACACGCTTCCGAAGTGGTCGAAATGAGCGATTCTCCCGTCCAGGCAATCAAAAAGAAAAAGGATTCCTCACTTTCTGTTTGCATTCAGCTTCTTAAGCAAAAAGAGACTGACGCGGTCGTTACGGCGGGAAACACGGGTGCTGCGGTTGCCGCTGCCACGTTGAATTTAGGCCTTCTTCCGGGAATCAAAAGGCCAGGCATTGCCATTGCAGTTCCCACATTACGCGGAATTACGATCGCCGTTGATGTGGGAGCCAACATCGATCCTACTCCGGAACATTTGCTCCAATATGCGATTATGGGTGATACCTATGCGCGTTATCTCCTCAGAAAGAAAAAACCTTCGATCGGTCTTCTCAATATTGGCGAAGAAGAATCAAAGGGCACTGAAACGCTGCAAGAAACTTATAAGCTTCTTCGAGATTCAGGATTAAACTTTTTGGGCAATATAGAAGGGCGGGATTTTTTTTCGGGTAAATGTGACGTAATCGTCTGCGACGGCTTCGCAGGAAATGTTGTCCTCAAGATGACGGAAAGTATTTTGGAGATGATGATTACGCTCATTACCAAAGAAATTCAGAAGGATTTTTTAGCCCGCATTGGGGCCTTTCTTTGTAAACCCGCCTTTGAGTCTATTCGTAGGGAGACCAACTACGAGGAGGCGGGAGGGGCGCCCCTTTTGGGTGTGGACGGCGTTGTCATTATCGGCCATGGGATTTCATCAGCCAAAGCGGTTCGAAACGCCATTCGCGTTGCACGCGAAGCAATTTTGGAACATGTGAACGAACACATTATTGAAGGCATCCACTCACATCTCAACGCTGGACTCAACCCTCCAGTCAAATCCGTTCCCATTCCAAAGGTAAATCCATAAATGGCCGATCGGCGAGTTGGCATTCTGGGGCTGGGAGCTTATTTGCCCGAAAAAGTCCTCACGAATTCCGATTTAGAGAAACTGGTCGAGACTTCTGATGAGTGGATCCGCACACGAACGGGCATACGGGAACGGCGGATCGCAGAGAAGGGAACGCCGACGAGTGAACTAGCGGCAAAAGCTTCTACCGAAGCGATTCAATCTGCAGGCCTCAAGCCCACGGATATCGATTTAATCATTCTGGCAACGATATCGCCGGATATGTTTTTCCCGTCTACGGCTTGTCTTGTGCAAAATAAAATTGGAGCCCGGTGCCCTGGTTTTGATATTTCAGCAGCTTGTTCAGGTTTTCCTTATGCCGTATCCATTGGAGAAGGTCTGATCCGTTCTGGAACTTATAGACACATTCTGGCCATTGGGGCAGAGGTCATTTCTGGTTTCATCAATTGGAAAGACCGTTCCACTTGCGTTTTGTTTGGGGATGGGGCGGGTGCAGCTGTTTTGGGAGAAGTCAGTGACGGGCACGGAATTCTAGCTACTTATATGGGTTCCGATGGTTCTCAGGCTGAACTGTTACAAATCCCGGCAGGCGGTTCTGCGATCCCGCCGTCTTTAGCCTCTATTGAGTCGGGCTTACATTATGTTCAAATGGAGGGTTCGGAAGTGTTTAAGGCAGCGGTACGGACGATGAGCGACTCCGTCTTAGAGGTTGCAAAAAGGGCAAACGTAGCGATTGAGGACATTGATTGTCTCATTCCTCATCAAGCGAACCTAAGAATTTTGAGCGCTGTCTGTGAGCGGACTGGAATCCCCCTCGAGAAAACGTTTATCAACCTTGATCGCTACGGAAATATGTCCGCTGCCTCTACCGTAGTTGCCCTTTATGAAGCTGCAAAGCAGGGTAAAATCAAAAAGAATTCAAATGTCGTTCTCGTAGCGTTCGGAAGTGGATTGACCTGGGCCGCTTGTGCCATCCGGTGGTGACGGTGACGTGAAAGAAATTGGTTTTCTTTTTCCTGGACAGGGAGCCCAAGCGGTAGGAATGGGGCAAGATGTCTACATAAAAAGCAAAGAAGGGCGGGCTGTCTTTGATCAAGCGAATGAAATGGTTGGATTCCCTCTTTCCAACTTATGCTTTGACGGCCCCGACTCAGAGCTCACCCGAACGGTTAATGCTCAGATCGCCATCTATGTAACGAGCATGGCTGTGCTTCGTGCGCTTCAAGCGTTCTCGTCCCAGTTGAGACCCGTGCTGGCCTGTGGACTCAGCCTTGGCGAA
Organism: Candidatus Omnitrophota bacterium; assembly: GCA_016206945.1. Taxonomy (GTDB): domain Bacteria; phylum Omnitrophota; class Omnitrophia; order Omnitrophales; family Danuiimicrobiaceae; genus 01-FULL-45-10b. The sequence goes on from JACQQP010000175.1 coordinate 14,878, forward strand.
TTTACAGCGCTCGTTGCGCTCGACGCTATTTCATTTGAGGATGGCCTCAACCTGGTACAGAGAAGGGGAGAATTGATGGAAGAAGCGAATCAGAAAAATCCTGGAACGATGGCTTCGATTTTGGGTCTTTCCCTTGAAGATTGTACCGCCCTATGCAAAGAAACTGAGACAGAACTTGCTAATTTGAATAGTTACGACCAAATGGTCATATCAGGAACCGTGGATGCGGTCCGCCAAGCATGCGAAGTCGCAAAAAAAAAGGGAGCAAAACGCGCCCTCCCCTTAAAAGTTGGAGGAGCTTTTCATTCTTCGTTGATGATCCATGCGAGAAAGGGTCTTGAAGAGGCGCTCCATAAAGTTAAAATCAAAGAACCGAACGGAACTTTTATTTCGAATGTGACCGGCGAACCTGTCTCAAATCCAGAAACAATTCGCTCGCTCTTGGCAAAACAATTGACCAGTCCCGTGCAGTGGGTCAAAACAATCGAAGCCATTGGCCGAATGGGACTTAAGGAGCTTTTTGAACTAGGACCCGGAGGGGTATTGAAAGGATTGGCGCGCAAAATCAACCCAACGTTAAAGGTTACGAGTGTTGAAACAAATGCCGAGTTGGAGGAACTGAAAGTGATTTTGGTGGACTCCTGATGCTTCTTGCAAACAAAGTCGCAATCATAACGGGAGCAAGCAGAGGTTTGGGAAAGGCGATCGCATTTTCCTTCGCAAAAGAAGGTGCGAAGCTTTCGCTGTGCGCCACAAATGAAGAGCTTTTGAAACAAGTTTGCTCTGAAATAGAACAAACATTTGCTCATAGGCCACTTCATTTTGCGTTTGATGTCCGCGAGGGGAATAAGGTGGAGCAAGTGGTCAAAAAAACGCTTGACACCTATTCTCGGATCGATATACTCGTCAACAATGCGGGCGCGACACGTGATCAATTGCTCGCGTTAATGTCCGAAGATGATTGGGACACGGTTCTTTCTATCAATTTGAAAAGTGTTTTTTTATTTACAAAAGCCGTAACGAAACCGATGATCCGTCAGAAAAGCGGGCGGATGATTAATATCAGTTCCGTAGTGGGACTCACAGGAAATGCGGGCCAGGCGAATTACGCTGCATCAAAAGGCGGCATAATCGCGCTTACAAAAACGGTCGCCAAAGAGTTGGCAAAACGCAATATTACCGCAAATGCAATTGCTCCAGGGTTTATTCGGACTGATATGACGGAAAAGTTAGGTGAAAAAATATTAACTGAAACTCAAAATCTAATTCCGTTGGGGCGTTTCGGAGAGCCCGAGGACGTTGCAAACATCGCTTTATTTCTTGCCTCAGATGAATCAAGTTACATAACAGGGCAA
>JACQQP010000178.1 GCA_016206945.1 Candidatus Omnitrophota bacterium
ATCTTCTGTAGTTCTCGGGGTCTGATCCCCCCAAAAGCCTCCATGGTCATTGAAATACAGGAAATCCTCTGCGCCGCTTAAGGCTGCGTGAAAGACCATTTCTGAGTAATGGTCATAGTCGTAACCGCTCGTCATGATTCCAGTCAAAGGATCTTTCTTCCAAAATGAAAATGCGCCCTTCGCAAATGATTTACGAGCCAGCCAGACCGTCAAAGGGATATCTGAAGCGGACAGCATATTTCTGATGGCGCTAAAATCGTAAAGAAACGTATCAAATGAGTTTCTCTGATTCCGATCTGGAGATGGAAACGTTTTGGGACCCATATTGATGGTTTTAATCCACTCCCCGTACACGGATCTGGTTTGAACCCAGCTTTCATGAGGAAAGACACCCGTTCGATGCCAGCCCGGAGTCCACGTGGGACCGAAGTCATGGGTTACCGTCTGTGAGTGGACTGCCCATTGATAATTTGAAACCTTCGCCTCAGGAAAATATTGAAGCATCGGTTCCACAATGGCTTCCTGGATGTATTGCATCTTTCTCTTGTGCATGACCGCATTCCAAATGAGCTCCTTTTGGGGCTCCTCTCTATTCCAATTGGGAGCATTCGTCAGATCAGAAAAACCCAGCTCCCTCGCTACTTCAGGCCATCTGGGATCCTCCATAATGGTTTGCCAGACTTTCTTTCCCGTAGGTGTTTGAAAGTAACTTTGTCTCTGGATCATGAAGCGCCATTCCATGTACCCTTGTGTCAGCGCTATTTCGGAGAGATCAAGAACGAGTTGGTCCAATTCACCGCCCATGGCTTTGTAATCGCGGAAGAAATTCGTGAAACGCTCGCGCACAATATCCCGCCATTGATCCATCCAGATCATGTCGAACTCGAGCAGATTGCCTTGTGCGTCCGTGACATCGAACATGGTGCGGTTGCTGTTCCAGCTTAAGGTGGTACCCGGATTTCGTTCTTGCCGATACACCAAATGAAGCGCCCAGCTGAAAATAAACCGCTGTCCAACAGGCTTTTGCATCACTTTATTCACGGCGTCTTGTACATTCGGAAGAATATTGGGCATATTGCCGATCCAATAGAAGGTTTCCATATTATTTACTTCATCGCCCACCGTATGCCAGGTGAGTGCGTTCAGCTCACGCCGCTCATCCGTCGATGAAGTTTTATAAAATCCATCCAGAAGCATCAGTAAATGTTCTTTCTCCCAATAATCCAGGAATGTAGTTTTATCCGTTTCGAATATTTGTTCAAGTTTAGCCTTCACATCCCATGAAGGCATCGTCAAAAGAGAACCGCCAAGAGCACCGGATAACTCCGTTAAGACCCCGTCGCTTCTGAGTCGGGATAAATCAATATTTAATCGGCTGAGTTCAGCATGAAGCGAATTCATATCAGTGATTTTAATCAGGCCATGCGCGCTTAAGGTTTTTAAAAGCTCCATTGGTTTCATGGAAGTGAATACGTCTTGGAATGTGAGGCTTGAAATAAAGTGATCGAGCGCCTCGCGGTCGACGACGCCCGCTTCGATTAAATCGTTGAAGAATTCCTGGGCCGATAGGTTTTCAATGACTTCCGATGCGGATGAGGTGGGAAAAAAAGAGAGAGAAAACCAAAGAGGAAGCAAAATGGCGATGATTCTAGCGGGCATATACTTTAGGAATGCCATGGGTATTTATGGGGTTATGCGCTCACCTTTTCCTCCTTTTTTGTAGTTGAAGTAAACACCTTATTTTCTCAATTCTCTCAATTATATAAATCGCAGAAAAGTGCGAGACATCCTTCTTACCCAATTTCCCATTTTTGTCAAGTTCAAATGTCCTGAGGACAAAATGTCCTGAGGACATTTTGAAGACAAATGGCTCCGGATTTCAGAGGCATTGATTAATAAGTTGCTAAGATAACTAAGATAACTGTATCACGGTGTCGATAGAACATGAGGAGTAAGTGAAGAAAAATCGACTTATTTTGCCACTAAGGAAAGTTCTTTTAAGTTGGAGACTGTATTGGCGTTATACGGTTTTCATTCAGCTGAATACCTGTATCGCTTAACAGGGGATAAGAGGCTCGTTTGAGACTCCTTTTACGGAGTACCCTGTCATTTATTCATCATCTGTGGATTGGAAAAACTGGATTTCACACGAAATGCGTGACATCGAGTTCAGCCAAGCGGACGAAACATGAATACAAGCGGTCTTATAGGGCTCATGAATGGTAACTCTAGTCTTTTCAATAGATTACATCGGGCTAGTCCTTGACAAGCGCGAATCTTGGAGGTACCTTTTTAGCGAAGGAGTCGAAATGAAAAAGATTTTGATCCCGCTGATTGCGGCGAGCCTTATTTTTTGGGCCGAGATTCTTTGGGCTGAAGTGGCTCGGGACGGAAATTCTATTGTGGGGACCCCACGTGAAAAGCCTGTTTCTTCAGAGGTGATTAATGGCGGAGAGCGCTTAAGTCTCGCTGAACAACAGGCAGTGTTGAGCACTACAACGGTTACAGTTTCTAGCATCGAATCTAATTCAACTTCAGGAACTGATCCCTTTATAGAGGCCAAACGCACATCACAGTTGACTCAAGATTTGAAGCCTACGTCTGAAGGCTCAAGCTCTCGCATCTTGAAACCTGAAGAGCCGCGTCAAATTCAGCCCGAACCCGTACGGCCACTGGATGAGCCACTTGAACCTCGAAGGCAAGTAGAACCCACTCAACCAGAGCAAGGTCGGAAGGGCGGCACTCCTTTAGTGACTCCTAGTAAGGAGAGCGATCGAGAGACTTTTGGCTTTGTTCGCGATGAGGATTCTCAGAATTTGGAAACCGAATTGAAATCTTCTTTAGAAGAAATTTTTGATTCTATGAAAAAAGGAAAGAGAATGTCGTGGAAACAAGATGAACCTGACGAAGGCAAAACGCCTCGGTTTGAGGATCGGTTTGATTATGAGTTGGATAAAGAAATTCTTGAGTTAAGCACAAAGCTCAATGCAATTTTGTCAGAGGGAAAGGAAGAAGATAAGGTTTTGATTTTGAGCGCCATTGACTTTACAGGAACGCTCAGGTTGATTGACCGTCTCCTCCATCCGCCAGAACGGCTTCATCCATGGCTTAAGTGGCTGCTTTATCTCAAGCAGGTGACGCCGGAAATGCTTCAGTATTATCAAGCCGCGCTTGAGCAAAGGGATCGGATTTATATGGTTGCCGCAGGAAGTAATGGCAAATTCAAGATCCGGTATCAGGGAAGAATTATGGATGCCCCCATTTACCTTTGGCCCGATCAGGCGGAAGGGCGCTATGAATTGGTGATGGTACGGGATCGAATTCCCACACCTGGTTCTGAATCGCGAACCGTTCCTGTTGCGGCGGTTGCCCCACCCACTTCTTAAAAATGGTTTTCTCCGTGCGAGCGAGTTCGTCAAAGGCCTTACGGATTTTCATCCTGTGTTCTTTTGTTTTCATGTGTGGTTTTTTTCTTTCCGAAAAAGTATTCGCCGAAACGGTCACGAAAAGAGAAGTCCTCGAAAAATACGAGCGCGTGATTGTTCAATCGAACCAGATGAACCTTTATGGTTACGATTTGAGCGAAGTGACTTTTAAGTTGAAGCGGCTTACCGAAGTCCTCATTGCGAACCGTTTTGATCAAGCCGACAAGCTCTTGGACGAGATTAAGGGGGATCTTAAAGCCATTGAAGCGCGGGGGCCGGAACGATTGAAACGGGAGCGGCGGCTGGCCTGGGTTGAGATTTTTGCGGATTTTATTCAGCAGTTCGCCTTGTTTGTTGTGATTGCGCTCGTGCTCCTTCGCCTCGATGTGGTGAGGGCCAATATATTAAGGAAGGCGAGCAGCGGCTCTCAATGGAAACTTATCAGCGTTTTTACAGGTGCATCGATTCTTGGCGGATTGATTGGTCTGATACGTTACGGTCAATCGTCCTGGGCTTTTGTCGATTTGCAAATCCTTTTTGTGGGGATCAGTGGTCTTGTGGGAGGGATTTGGGTGGGAGGGATGACGGCATTATTCAATGCGCTTTTCCGCCTGACGGTGGTCCCGGGATTCAATGTCTACTTAGTCATTCCTCTGGTCACAGGTGTGGCTGCAGGTTTGTTTAGGTTTCACCGCTTGCGGGATTCCGCGAGCGCCGTAGAAATGTTTTGGGGTGGTCTCGGGATCGGTGTGCTTCACAGCCTGTTCATGTATCTGCCTATTTTTTCCTATCTTCCTTTACCGTCTTTCGCTTTGGCTGTTTCGTCGCTTTCGGTGACTGAGGGGATTATGGTTTTTCTTTTCTTTGTGGCGGCTTGGCAAATTTTTAAGGAGCAGAGGAGGAAAGAAACCGAGAAGGAACTCTTTCGAACACGGCTTCAATTCTTACAAGCTCAAATTAATCCTCATTTTCTTTTTAATGCGCTGAATACAATTTCGGCCATTTGCGGCGAGGAGCATGCCGAGCGGGCAAGGAAACTCATTGTTGAGCTTTCCACACTCTTTAGACGAATGACGAAACAGGAAAGCGATCTTGTGCCTCTTAAGGATGAACTGGAATACGTCGACGCCTATTTGAATATTGAGCAGGCCAGGTTTGGCGAGCGGCTTGCCATTGAAAAGAATATTGGTTTATCCGCGCACAGCTTGGAGATGCCCATTCCGATATTGGTGATCCAGCCTATTGTTGAAAATGCGGTCAAGCACGGCATTTCTAAGAAGTCAGAGGGCGGGAAACTTACCCTGAACGCAAAGGAAGAAGATTCAATGGTCATTATTGAGGTGAAAGACACCGGCGTTGGCATGCCCGAGGATTTTAAAGCGAAGGCGATGAATCTAAGACGGGAGGACGAAACAACGGATCAAGATCATGCGGGAGTAGGTCTTGCGAATATTCGGGAGCGGTTAAGCAGGTTCTATGGCAACCGATCTCACATCACCGTTTCAAGCGCTCTGAACAAAGGTACGACCGTCACACTTTCCTTTCCAAAGGCGTCATGATCCCATCACCTCCCCGTACGCCGCCTCCTCTTGAGATGAGGGGCGTGTTTTCGAAGAAAATGCAAGAGCACGCTTCATTGATAGTGCAAGATTGCCTCTTAAAACGTGCTCTTGCCGTGGAGGTGATGGGATGATACAAACTTTAATCGTAGACGATGAAGCGCCCGCAAGAAATGAGTTAAGGCGTTTCCTCCAGTCCGAGGCCGACTTTTATTTGGTGGGAGAAGCTTTGGACGGTGAGGAAGCGCTGAGCGCGATCAAAAATTTAAAGCCCGCGGTTGTCTTTCTCGACATTCACATTCCGAAGATCAACGGGCTTGAAATCGCGTCCATGCTCGCTGAGTTCGAAACGCCTCCATTTATCGTATTTGTGACCGCTTACGATCAATACGCCATTCAGGCGTTTGAAATGAACGCGCTGGATTATATTTTGAAACCTTATGACGAGGCACGTTTCAAAAAAGCCTGCGACAAAGCGCGGGCTGCGGTGGGTCATCGGGCACTGATCAAACAGCAGTTAGGCTCACTTCGCAACTATCTTCAGGCGGCAAAACCGCTTAAGTTGCTCGGTCACAAACGAAACAGCCGGGAACGGGTTTTTATTCACCCAAATGAGGTGCTTTATTTTCATGTTGAATTGACGGAGGTCATCGCAAAGATGGTCAATGGGGAGGAGTTATTGGTGAACGCCAGTTTGAAATCCCTCCTTGAATTACTGGATCCAATTAGGTTTCAGCAGACGCATCGGGCCTTTGTGGTCAATTTGGACCAGGTGGAAAAAGTGGTGCCTCTTTTCGCGGGAAGTCATAAGATTGTTCTAAAATCGCCTCAATCGTTGAGCATTCCACTTTCGCGCCGCTACGCTCAAAAGCTGAAAAAGCTCCTTCGGTGGTAATTTTCGCATTTGAACTCGCGGCACGTGTGCTTTTCTTCTGATTGTTCCAATAGTTCTTCAGAAGTTTTTGTCTTTCCAGTATAATTCACTCCCATGGATGATGTCGTTGGTTCCAACGCTTGGGTTCTCGTCACGGGTGCTTCTTATGGAATTGGTGAAGTTTTTGCCAAACGATTTGCGCGAGAAGGTTGGAACACGATCCTGGTTGCTCGTTCTTCCGATAA
>JACQQP010000182.1 GCA_016206945.1 Candidatus Omnitrophota bacterium
AGGCAGTGGGCAGTGGGCAGAAACAAAGAGATACAATTTATAAATAGAAACAAGCGGAAAAAATCTGCTTTGATAAGAGACAACAGATTTTCTTATAGAGTTATAGTTTTTTTGAATTATCATTCCACTGCTTTCTGCCTACTGCCTACTGCCTTCTCAACCACCAAATGTAAACTCCAGATTCGCTGGCCCTTCTTCTACGGTTACGTTCTGCTGCTGCGCACCATACTTTTCATGCCAGGCTTCAATGACGTAATCGCCGGCCGGCACATCTTTAATTTCAAACGTTCCGTCCACTCCAGAAACTGAAAAATAAGGATGAGGAAGCACACCGATGTAAGCATTCATCCACGGATGGACATCGCATTTGAATTTCACCATGATCTCGGGATTCTCAAATTTTTTCGTGAGCTTCATTCCCTGAATGGGCATCCCAAGATTAAATTGCGGGCTTTTTTCAGCAAGCGAATGAATGTTGTGAAGTGTCGCATCGCTATTTAAAATTTCAAGCGTCTGGCCCACCTGAATTCCAAACACGTGCGGATGATATTGGCAGCCTTTCTGATCGATGGTCACCGGCGTGCTGGGTGTTTGGGCGGTCTCGCCTTGCAATCCCTCCTTCACATAGACGAAAACGTTTTGAAGCGTGCCATTATCGTTGACGACGACCGTTTCTGTATAGACAGGCTCCGGATGAAGCGAAGCACAATTGGGATCTGCATTCATCGAAATTGGCTCAGGGGTCGGACCCGTACCGGTAAAGTTCACTTTTCCCGTAATGGAACCGGCATATGCGGCCGTTGAAAAAACAAAAATGAGCGTCATTGCGAGCGAACACCGGGTGCTCGAGCGGCGGACGGCCGCTTGGTCCTCCGGTGCCGCCGCTTGTCCGGGCGCCGGTCGGGCGCTTGGTGTTGCGGTGCCGCCGCTTGTCCGAGCGCCGGTCGGGCGCTTGGTCTTGCGGTGCCGTACGGTCGGTACGGCGTACGGTCGGTACGGCGTACGGTCGGTCCGGCAAAGTGAGCGAAGCAATCCCGAACGATTTAGATCGCCGCGCCCCGCTTCTCCGCCGTAGGACGGATTCGTCCGCTTTCCGGCGAAGCGGGGCTCGCGATGACGGACATATGACCCTGCACACTCCTCGCAATGACGGTAAGAGAGTTATTTTCTTCATGATTTCCCTGTCTCCTTTCCTCCACCTTTTATTGTCATGGCTTCTTCCTGCGTGAACACCATTAAATAATCCTTAATCGCTTGAATCTGTCTCATCGTATCACCCTCTAAAACTTCTTTAAAGGGTGTTTGGCCCTCCGGGAAAAAGGTGGGCATCATCGTGCCGGGTTGAAGGGTCTGAGGATCCTTAAGCCATTCTACAACCCAAGCCGGTTTCAAGCGCTCGCGCGCAAGCGTCAAATCAGGAGCCAGAAACGAAGCAGTAAGCGCCTTGGTTTCCTCCCCGCCGGGCTGATGGCATTGGATGCATTTTAGTTGAATGAAGAGCTCGCGTCCTACCTTAATGGATTCGGAAGTCGCGTGCGATTCTTCGGGCGCAAACGAAATTTTCTGTTCCGCTAGGTTATGAAAATACTTCACGACCGTATTGGTCTCATCCTCATCAAATCCAAACGTAGGCATCCTGACTTTAAGCCATGGGCGAATGGTGCTCGGCTTGCGTAGAAAATGATAAAGCCAGAACTCATGCACCTTTGCTCCTTCTCCGTCCAGCACGGGTGGCGCGCCGCCTTTGTCCTCATAAAGCGCGCGGATTTTACCTTCAATGCCGTCCAGGGTGTGACAACCTTGGCAATTGAACTTCGAAACAAGAAATCTGCCCGCTTCAATCTCCTGTTCTTTGAGATTGAGTCCGCGCTTCATTTCAAGCGGAATATCTTCTTCGCGCAGACTCAAAAGAAAGGTCGTAAGCGCTTCGGCTTGTTCATCGGTAAAACCAAAATGAGGCATTCTGAGTTTCTCATGATATCCGACAATTTTCCCGCGGTCGAAGATTCTTGGATTCTTAAGTTTTTGGAAAAACCAGTCCTGGCGCGTATGTTCAATATCAATGAATCCAAAGTAAAGCTTATCTACTTCCTTCTGTCCTTCCTTGGTAAGCTCCGTGCCAATCGGCTTCATATCCTCGAAACCGCGAATTTCATGGCATCCGAAACAACCTTGCTGGAGGATCATCTCGCGGCCCACAAGCTCAAATTTCTTCTCCAACTCCATCTTGGAGAGCTTTTCATTCGCTTCCGCATGCCTCATCTTGCGCGACAAATAATCGAAAGCGAGCTCATTGACATCTTTTTCTTCCACGGTCGGAAGCGCCGTCTCATCAAACTTCTGATTTTTGCTCTCGAGGAGATAACTCGTAATGTGCGCTGCTTCCTCATCGCTTAAGCGAAGATTGGGCATCCGCGTCTCGGCCGAATAATGTCTTGGATCCTTAAGCCAACTAAAGAGCCAGTCCCGTGACACCTTGCTTCCTAAATGAACCAGCTCAGGACCATGGTCATTTGCCTTGGCATCCCCTACGCTATGGCAACCCAGACAGCCTAAATCTTTAACCAATTGTTTTCCGATCTCGTGATCCCCCTCCTCCGGAGCACTTTTAAGTTCGAGAGTCTCCGAATGCTTGAGCAAATAAGTCGCGATGCCTTCAATAGCAGCGTTCGATTTAGTCTTATCTTCAGGGGCATTCGTATTCTCAAGGTGGAAAATCTGCGGCATCAGCGTAGAGGGCCGAAACGCTTTCGGATTCTGAAGCCATTTGACGATCCATTCCCGATCGACTTTGCTTTGAATATGCGAAAGATCAGGTCCTACCTTCCAGCGGTTATCAAACCCTTTGACAAGATGACAGCCGAAACATCCAAACTTCTGCGCAAGGCGCCTTCCTTCATTCAGCTTGGGTGCTTGCGGGACTTCCATCACGCCTTGATGACACTTGGCACAGGAAGCTTGTGTATGCTGAAGCGGAAGCATTTTTGCTTCCCACTTTTCAAGCTCATGCCAGTGGTATTTTTTCTTCCATTCCTTGGCTTGTTCTTTGTTGCGCGGCGTGTGCGCCGTATGGATAAAGTCAAGCGACTGGCCGCTTCCGCCATGACAGACCGTGCAACCGATTTTCTCCAAAGGATGCGGCGAGGCCGCGCTTAAGAAAAGGTCAAGATTCGGATGAGTCTGAAACGGCTGGGGTGCTTTTTCGAAACCTTCCCGATCAATGGCCAAGTGGCAGCTCGTACAGCGGTCTACTTTTTGTGATTTGGCAAAGTAAAAGTCATCGTATAAATCCTCCAAGACAACTTGCTGAATTTGAAGTGAAGGGGCGACAAAATCCACCATGGGAGCGTTCAGAAGTTCTTGAGCAAGAGAAGGCTCGAGTTTGGCGAGTTTAAGCGACAGTTGTTTTTGATCGCGTAAGCGTTTGTTGATCTCCTTGGCGATCTTCTTCTCAGCGGCCTTAAATTCCTGAATTTGCGTGTCCATATCTTCAATTTTCTTCTCAACCCCCTCCTGATCCAGCTGAGCCTGTTTCATTTTCGGTTCGATATCTTTAATTTTCTGCTCATATTCCTTCGCCTTACCCTTGTCGCCATGGGCGCGGTGTTCCTCCAAGAAAAACTTGTAGGAATCGTAAAACTGCTTGAAGTCTTGATAGCGGCTTTTTGCTTTGGTAAGCGAGACTTCGATTGGCGCTCTTTCAGAAATTAATTTTTCGTATTGCGCTTTGTTCTGATCAAATTTAACTTGCGCGGCCTTAAGCGCTTCCTCAAGCGCCTCGAGCTGCTTCGGATCCACCGCTTTCTCGGCTTCCTTCAGATCTTGCTTCACTTTCTCGCGCTCAAATGTGACGAATTTTTTCTGCCACTTTTTCCATTCACGCTCATAGTCTTGGCCCACCGTCATCATGAGCGAAATGGTGAGAAAGACCCCCGCGATGGCGAACCAAATCGTTGTTTTGTGAACATTATAAAGCTTATTGGGATCTTGTGGCATGAGGCGGTTAAGGCAGGAGGCAGAAGACAGTCGGCAGTAGGCAGTTACTGCATACTGCTTTCTGCTTACTGCTTACTATGTTGGCTTTTATCTTCATCATATATTAAAAAAGAACTCGGGAATGGCGACGAT
>JACQQP010000176.1 GCA_016206945.1 Candidatus Omnitrophota bacterium
GCGTTGGCCATTGAAAATACCAAGCTGCTTGCCGATAAAGTCGCTGCCATTGAAAATCTTGAGACAAGAAAGAAAGTAGATCGTGCGAAGGGAATTTTAATAAATCGACATAAGATCGGCGAAGCTGAAGCTTATCGAAGAATGCAGAAGCAGAGCATGGAAAAACGCAAGGCCCTTAAAGAAGTTGCCGAAGCGATTATCACTTCTGAAGATCTAGCAAGTTTGAAGTAATCGAATCATTTTTAAGTGCGGGCAGAGACAAAGAAGTCTCTCGTAACCCGAGTTTTGTTGGACAAAGGCGTTCAACTCAGTGGTGAGTTGAACGCTTTTTTGTTTTTTAATGAGCACGCAACTTGCGCGACTGTAAGGAGCGTCTCCGCCACAAGGCGCTGGCGGATCCGTCCAAAATCGCGCCTTGTGGACAGATCCGCCGCGATTTTTGGCGGAAAGTTGCACGTGCGAACGTTGCAGTAGCAACGTCCCGTAAGACCGCGGCCAAGCGGCCAGTACGGGATTAGAGGGATTCAAATTGAAAGAAATTGTCGCGTTGATTCGTCCAGGGAAAAGCCGTTTGACAAAACAGAAGCTGGCTGAAAGCGGCTTTAGTGCATGGACAGAGGTGTCTGTTTTGGGTCGAGGCAAACAGCGTGGTCTTTGTTATTCGGATCAGGAGGGTTTGGGTTTTGGAGTTCCTTTTCTTCCTAAGAGGATGCTTATTTTGGTGGTGAACGATGAAGAAGTTGGTCAAGTCATTGGCGTGCTTTCGGATGCGAATCGAACGGGTGAGATTGGGGATGGGAAAATATTTCTTTGTCCCCTAGATGATGCGGTTCGAATCCGAACCGATGAACGGGGCCGAGACGCACTAACTGGATTAGAGGAGGTGTCAAAAGATGCCCCCTTTTGATTTCGTAAAGATTAAATCGGAGGGCCTTCAGGTTGATTTCGTCAAGTATACCAAGGAAGGCTATGAAGCCATCAAGCCAGACGACCGATATCGGCTGAAGACCTACGGCATGTGTGCACAAAAACATGAAGGCTATTTTATGATCCGCATTCGGATTCCTGGCGGCGTGATCCGCGCTGATCAAATGGAGTGTATTGCGGATCTGGCGGAGCGTTTTGGGCATGGTTCAGCCCATTTGACCACGCGCGGCAACTTGGAACTTCATTCTGTGAAAATCGACGACTTCCTTGCGATTCGGGATGAACTTGACGAAGTGGGTATTACGACGCGATCTGCCTGTGGCCATACCTTTCGCAATATCCTTTGCTGTCACCAAAACGGCGTTTGTCCAAAGCAGCCGTTTGACCTCTATCCGTGGGTTCAAAAAATTCACCATCATGTGTTTGAACGAGCGGATCATTACAATCCAAGAATGCCGAATCGGATGAATGTTTCTTTTTCAGGCTGTTCTGGTTGCTCGGTAGATGCTTCTATCAATGATATTGGTTTTGTCGCCAAAAAAATAGATGACGGGGAAAGAAAGCTTTATGGATTTGAACTTTGGGTTGCTGGAAGTTTGGGGAAGTCTCCCCACCTCGGACAAAAACTTAAGGATTTTATTACCTTTGAAGAAGTGATTCCAGCTCTTGAGGCCATTACGGAACTTCATTGTAGTTTTGGAGATCATAAAAATGCTGTGGTCAAAGGGCGGCTTAAGTTTTTGGTGGCTAAATGGGGATTTGAAAAGTTTCGGGAAGAATTTGAAAAGCTTTTTGCTGAATTTAAGGCAAAACAGTCTCCACTTCCTCCCGAGCTTGCTCAGCTGAAAATACTGGAAGAATCAAGCTGTATCGACGATTCAACCCTTGGGGAAGGGATTTATCCTCAACGTCAAAGCGGTTTCTGGCGAGTCCAGTTTTGGGTTCCTCTTGGGGAGATATCAGCAAGGCAAATGAAGCAAGTGGCCGAACTCTCACGAAAATTTGCAGATGGGAAAGCGTACCACACGACACGTCAGAACTTCGAATTCCATTGGGTGAAGCGACAGGATGTGGATCCTCTCATTGAAGCCATGGCTCAAGTCGGATTTTCGCCCAGACATTCAGAGTCTATTTTGAACGTGGTGGCGTGTCCTGGAACGAGTTTTTGCTCTCTTGCCGTAACTAGTGCTCAGGGCGCTGCGCAGGTTTTGATGAAAGAATTTAGTTCTCTGGCTTTAGACGAAGATCCTGATCTCAAGGACTTCAAAATTAATATTTCGGGTTGTCCCAATTCTTGCGCCAAGCATCAGATAGCTGATATCGGATTTTCGGGCGGTTTAACTGAAGTCAATGGAATACGGCGATTTGGTTATCAACTCTATGTGGGCGGTCGATTCAACGGCAGCGTCAAAGAGGGAATCCAAATCAAGAAGGGCCTTTCCGATGACTTAGTTTTTCCGTGCGCCGAAAGCTTACTTGAGATTTTCAAGGCAAGGAGGCTTCAAGGAGAAACGTTTGGCGATTTCGTCGATCGGTTTGGAACCGAACCATTGGTTTCGCTTCTTGACCAAAAGTTAACGACCAAATGTTCGCTTCCCATGGGATCTCCCATTTTGATGAGCCCCCGCGAAAGTCATGGAAGCATTGAAAATGGAAAGCAAATCGCCATTGGAAGTTTAAAAGAGTGGGATACAACTACCTCTAAGATCGTCAACGCGTTTGGAAATGAAGTGGCTGTCTTTAAAACTCCTCAAGGATTCAGAGCGTGTCAAAACCTTTGTCCCCATGCGGGTGGCGCTTTAGTGGAAGGAACCGTTGAAGGAGAAACAGTAACTTGCCCGCTTCATGGTTGGCAGTTTGACCTTCAAAGCGGGGCTTGCCAAACCGAACCTGGAAACGACATCAAAATTTATAAGGTAGAACTCAAAGAAGGGAATGTTCTCTTAAAACCTTGAATTGGAGGGATTTAACAAGATGATCCCATCACCTGCTTTAGGCCCTTCGGGCCCATTTCTAAAAGAAATCTCGCC
>JACQQP010000180.1 GCA_016206945.1 Candidatus Omnitrophota bacterium
ACGGGGCACGTCATAGGGATAGATGGCGGACAAGCTCCGCACCCAACATCACGGCGGATACAGCATGGCCGTACAAGATAAAATCACCGAGATTATAGTCGAACAGCTGGGAGTAAAGGCAGAAGAAGTAACGCCTGAGGCATCTTTTGTCGACGATTTGGGTGCGGACTCTCTCGATACGGTCGAACTCGTCATGGCGCTTGAAGAAGAATTCGGAATTGAGATCCCGGACGAGGACGCAGAGAAGATTCAGACAGTAGGGGATGCCATAAAATACATCGAAGAAAAATGCGCCGCCAAATAGGGCGATCTCTTCTTCATGTTCACGCCTTTTTTTCACTTTCCTAATCGTTATGATGCCTCGCGTCGTTATCACGGGAGTCGGATGTCTTACGCCCATTGGCAACACGGCTCGAGAATCCTGGGATTCGGTTCTCAAAAGCAAAAGCGGTGCTGCCCGAGTCACACAAGTTGACTCACAACACTTTTCATCGAAAGTTGCCGCCGAAGTAAAAGGCTTTGACCCCTTAAAATATCTTTCCCAAAAACAACTTAAAAAAACAGACCGTTTTGTCCAATTTGCCGTCGCCGGAGCTAAAATGGCAATCGAGGACTCCGGTTTAGATTTGTCCAAAGAAGATCCACATCTCTGTGGCGTTTTGATCGGTTCAGGCATCGGAGGCCTTCGTACCATCGAAGAACAACATAAAATCCTTTTAGAAAAAGGGCCTGAGCGCATTTCTCCGTTTTTGATTCCGATGCTTATTGTCAATATGGCTCCGGGCCAAGTCGCAATGGAATTTGGCCTGAAAGGGCCTAATAATTGCGTTGCTACCGCATGCGCCACGGGTTCTCATGCTCTGGGCGATGCATTTAAAATCATCCAAAGAGGAGAAGCAGTCCTCATGCTGGCGGGAGGAACGGAGGCGTGCATTACGATGCTTGGTTTTGGTGGGTTTGACGCGATGAAAGCCCTTTCTACACATAATGATCCTCCTGAAAAAGCTTCAAGACCTTTTGACAAAACGAGAAACGGTTTTGTGATGGGAGAAGGATGTGGCGTTGTCGTTTTAGAAGAACTGGAACACGCACTAAAACGAAACGCAAAGATTTATTGCGAAATGGTGGGTTACGGAATGACTTCCGACGCCACCCATATGACTGCTCCTGATCCTAAAGGAATAGGAGCGGCCCGATGCATGGCCAATGCGCTTCGGGATGCGGGTGTTAAACCAGAGGAAGTGGATTATATCAACGCCCATGGTACTTCAACACCTCTGAATGATAAAGTGGAAACCCTTGCCATCAAAAAAGTGTTCACAGAACCGGTAGCTAAGAAGCTCATGGTTAGTTCTACGAAGTCGATGACAGGACACCTCCTCGGAGCAGCGGGCGGCGTTGAAGCCATTTTTACTGCCCTAGCGATCAAACATGAAATCGTACCGCCGACAATTAACTATGAACATCCTGATCCAGAATGTGATCTGGATTACGTTCCCAATGAACCGCGCCGCGCAAAAATCCGTGTAGCGCTATCCGATTCTCTCGGTTTTGGCGGACACAATGCGGCCATTTGTCTAAGACGTTTTGAAAGTTAGGCTCGCGGGCAGACGGGCCTATTGGATTTTTTAGTTAAAGCTTTTATCCTACCGTTCAGTTATGTTATTATCAGTTAAACTTCCCAGTTTGGATGTCGATAATCTAGTAAAACTCAGGGATGGTAGGGTTCTGCAAGCAAGGCAGGAAAACTCCTAATGTACCTCAAGAAAATTGAACTCTTCGGTTTTAAATCCTTCGCTGAAAAAACAGAAATCGTTTTTGAACGCGGCGTCACTTGCATCGTGGGTCCGAACGGGTGTGGAAAAAGCAATATTTCGGATGCCATTCGCTGGGTCCTGGGTGAACGAAGCGCTAAACTCCTGAGAGGTTCCCGAATGGAAGACGTGATCTTTTCGGGGACCGATTTTAGGAAGCCTCTGAATCTATCTGAAGTGTCGCTTACCATTGACAATTCAGACCAAAAACTTCCCCTTCAATATGAAGAGGTGGTCATTACGCGTCGCCTTCACCGCTCAGGAGAAAGCGAATACCTCATCAACAAAACGCCTTGCCGCTTAAAAGACATTCAGGATTTGATCTTGGATACGGGCGTTGGGTCGAACTCCTATTCCATGATCGAGCAGGGCAGAATTGACTATATTCTTAACGCCGAAGCAGAAGAAAGGCGATTCCTCATCGAAGAAGCGGCCGGCATCTCAAAATATAAAGTCAAGAAAGAAGAAGCAATCAGGAAGTTGGGGCACACGGAAGAAAATCTGATACGCCTTAATGATATTGTCACCGAGATTGAACGAAATATTCGATATGCCGAGCGGCAAGCGCAAAGAGCCGAACGCTACAAAGAACAATATGAAAAATTAAAAAACCTAGAAATCCAAAAAGCACTTTTTGAGACACATCAATTGGACGCGGAACTCAAGCGGATTCATCTCGACCGCCAGGAGCAAGAAACGACATTCAATCGCTTGGAAGAAGAAATTTCGCAACAGAATCGATCGACCCGCCAGCTTGAAGAAGACTTGCAAACACTGGAACAAACTTTTTTTGAGCAGGAGACGGCCCGTTCAGAAACAAAACAAGCTTTGTCATCTCTAGAAAGTCAAGAAGCTTTCCACCGCGAGAAAATTGAATTCCTAAAATTGAACAGCCAGAATGCTCTGGGCGAAATTGAATTGTTATCGAAACGCCTTGGTGCTTTACAATTGGATCTCGAGCAGAAAACAAAGGAACAAGAAGAACTGAGGACGACGACAGATCAGCTTCAAATTGAAAGAAAAGATTTGAAAGGCGCGCTGGAAGCCGTCCGAAATGGCGACGAAGCAGAAGCAAATAAATTATCAGATCTCCAACCCCTCCTGTTTGATTTGGCGAGGCAGATCGCAGAAGTAAAAAACTTGCTTCATGAGAATCATGTGGAATTAATTACGCTGGAGCAGAAGCAGCTAAACGCAAAGGACGCCCAGGCTAAATTAGTTGAAACCAAACGCTTGCTGGCCAAACAAGAGGGGGACGAAGCAAGGAATTTCTCAAATTACGATGAGAAACGAGGGGAAACGCGCCTGCGATTAAATGAATTACTGGCGAAAAAAGGAGTTTTAGACCGCTCGCTTAAAGAAGCACGAGAAAAATTGACCGATATACATTCTAGAAAGGCGGAGCTTCAAAATCAATTCGCCCTGCTTGAGGAGCTGAATCAAGTTCAGGGTCCGGATCCAAAGAAAATTGTAGCGGAGCACAGTTCCCATCTTGCTTCATCTGGAGTCATTAAGGCGCTTTTGGATTTGATTGACATCCAACCTGGATATGAATTGGCAGCGGAAGCAGCGCTTGCGGATTCCGTGAAAGGAGTGGTCGCCGAAAATGTGGAAACTGCAGTCGCACTGTTTGAGCGTCTTAAGAAATCAGGCTCCCATCGTGCTACGATTTTCATTAAAGATCTTGCTGTTCTGAATGGCGCCTTGATCAAGGATGCGGAAGCAGAAGCGCACCCATTGATTGAGAGGCGCCTATGGGAGGCGATTCGAGTCCGTGACGGCTATGAAGCCATTTTCGGAAACTTAATTGGTAAGTTTTATGTCATCGATGAAGTGTCAACGGAAAGCATCGCTCAATTATCCAAGCTTGCTGGCCGCGTAAAACTGGTTTCTAAGTCAGGCGTCATTTTTGGACCTGAGTTCCAAATTACACTGAGAAATGGAGGATATACGCCAGAGCGAAGCACACTGGCTCGAACTAGGGAAATGGAACGTTTAAGCAGTGATATCAAAATAGAAACTGGCGAATCGCAGCAGCTGCGATATACCATCCAAGAGCATGAATTAAGTCTCCTTCGGCTTCAAGAAATAGAGAAACAAATAAATGACGAGTTGATGGGAACACAAGCGGCTTTAGAGCGAATTCAAGGCGCATCCTTGAGTCTCACTAAGTACTTAAGACAAATCGATGAAGAATTAGAACTGACTGACAAGGAAAAAAGCCATTACCAGATTGAAGTGGAAAGACTCGGTTCTCAAAGAGAGGATCTCAATCTACGACTCAAGGATTTGCAAGAGAAGGAATCAAAGGCTCAGAGTTATTTTGACCAGTACAAAAATAGAAGGGAGGTCATGGAACACGATCTTTCGATTTTGGAGTCAAAGCTTCAAATGCAATTGGAAAGGAAAGACACATTAAAGCGATCTAGCGAATTCCTGATACAACAAGTTAATGAACTAAGGGAACGCATTAATTTTCTCACCGCCCAACAACAATCTTCCTCACAGCAAATCACCCAATGGGACATTGAGCTTGAGGGCTTCTATGGAAAAAAAGAAAATCTGAGCAAAGTCCTGATGGATTATTCCGCGGGCGTGGAAAAGACCAAAGCGGCAAGAAGCACAGCCATATCCAAGCGCAATCAAGCGCTCAGTGATTTGCAAAATTCGATTCGGAATCTTGAGTCAGTCAAACAAAAGGTCCATGAATGCAGTCTCAAGCAAATGGAGCTGAATCATCGAAAAAGCTCGATTGATCAAGATCTTCAAAGTCGCTATAAAATCACCCTATCGAGCGTCAATCCAGAAGCGTATCAGTTTGCCGAAGACAAGCAAGAAGAAGTTCGTCAAGAAATCGAACGTTTGCGAGAAAAACTGGATGCTTTCGGTCCCGTAAATTTGTTGGCCATTGAGGAATACCAAGAGATGAAAAGCCGCCATGAATTTATGCTCCACCAAAAGAAGGACTTAATTGAGGCACGTGATTCCTTGTTAGAGGCGATTAGAAAAATCAACCGTACGACTAGAAAACTCTTCGAGGAAACGCTGCTTCGTGTCCGTGAGTCTTTCCAAGAATATTTCCGAACTCTCTTTGGCGGCGGCCAGGCGGATTTGATTTTACTCGATGAGGAAAATCTGTTTGAATCGGGGTTGGACATCGTGGCCAGACCACCGGGAAAAAAGTTACAACACATTACCCTTCTTTCAGGTGGCGAGAAGGCGCTTACTGCAATCGCTCTTTTGCTTGCGCTGTTTTCTGTTAAGCCCTCTCCTTTTTGTGTCTTGGACGAAATTGATGCCCCTCTTGATGAGGCCAATAATGAACGTTTCTTACACGCGTTAAGGCCATTTCTTGCCACGACTCAGTTTATCATCGTCACGCATACGAGAAAAACGATCGCCACCGGTGATGTGCTTTATGGAGTCACGATGCAAGAACCTGGTGTATCCAAGATTGTTGCCGTGCGCTTGTCACATGAAAAAGATACCATTGAACATTCTGATCCACAATTGGCAACCGAACTCAATCAAATTTTGAATTAAGCTTTGAATCTTCCCAATTACATCACGATCTTTCGAATCTTTTTAGTCCCCGTTTTCTTCACCTTCCTCATTTACTTCAATGCCAATCACCCCAATTTCCGTCTCATCGCACTGTGCTTATTTTCTGTTGCGATCCTAACCGATGCTTTGGATGGCATCATTGCGCGCCGTTACCATAAGAAAACCGAACTGGGAACATTCCTGGATCCTTTTGCGGATAAATTGCTTCTCTTGTCGGCTTTTCTTGGAATACTTATGTCAGAAGCATTGATGCTGAAGCCACCCGTTTGGGTGGTTGTGATCATCGTTTTTCGTGATCTGTTTATTATTTTTGGTTTGGTTATCATTTTCCTGACCACAATGCGTCTGAAAATCCAACCGGACATTTTTGGCAAACTGACGACTTTTTTTCAAATGCTCACCGTTTTCTTTGTCCTCGCACAGTGGAAAAGTTCAGTGATTTTGTGGTATCTCACTGCGGGCCTCACGATTTTATCATCCATTTCTTATCTGATTCATGGAATCAAAATGCTCAACGTTAGGCCGGCGAGCGCTCGCAGCGTTTCGAAAAAAAGCGCTTGACATCGGGGCGATTATAATTAATAATCAACGCCTGTATCCACAAACATTATATCCTTCTTTTCCCACACAACCCAGGATGACCATGGAAAATCAAATTGTTTATGAATTCGCACGCAATGAAAACCAGAGGGTGCGCTTGAGCCTTCGTGAATACAAGGGGCGTCATTACATGGATTTACGCGTGTTTTACCAGCCAGAGGATTCAAGCGAAATGCGGGCTACGAGGAAAGGGATTACGCTGGCCCTCGAGCTTCTGCCAGAGGTAAAGAAGGGAATTGCAGTCTGTGAGAAAAAGTTGACGGCTATGAAAAGCGCGACGGTTTAAAGCCCAAGTTTTTCTTTACAATGATCTATAACTCTGTATAATTAAAAGCCTTAGCAAAAAGGAGTACGCAATGTCTGCGAAACGGAAAACGGAAGGCAAACGTGAACATCAAGAAAGTCAGGTGGAGAAAATTTCACAGGAGAAGCGAAAAGCATTGGAACTAACGCTCCATCAGATTGAACGGCAATTTGGGAAGGGTGCCATAATGACACTAAGTCAAGAAAGCCTAGGCGACATTGCAGCTATTCCCACAGGAGCGCTGACGCTAGACATTGCCACTGGTATTGGGGGTGTTCCGCGCGGCAGAGTCATCGAAGTTTTCGGTCCTGAAGGCAGTGGGAAGACAACGCTTACCTTGAGCATTGCGGCTCAAGTTCAACGAAAGGGAGGAGTAGCTGCGTTCATCGATGCAGAGCATGCCTTAGATCCAGCCTATGCAAGAAAATTGGGAGTCAAGCTTGAAGATTTATTGATCTCTCAGCCTGATTCGGGAGAACAGGCACTACAAATCGTGGAAATGCTCGTTCGCTCAAATGCCTTGGATCTCATTGTCATTGATTCAGTTGCGGCGTTAACGCCGCGCTCTGAAATCGAGGGCGAGATGGGTGATGCACAAATGGGGTTACAGGCGCGCCTGATGTCACAAGCACTTCGAAAATTGACAGCCATCATCAATCGCTCGAAGACCTGTATCATCTTCATCAATCAACTCCGCCAGAAGATTGGCGTTATGTTTGGCAATCCCGAAACGACCCCCGGTGGAAAAGCGCTTAAGTTTTACGCTTCGATGCGCTTTGACATTCGGCGGATTGGTAGCATAAAAAAGGGAGAAGAAGTTACAGGAAATCGAGTCCGGATTAAGGTGGTAAAAAATAAGTGTGCGGCGCCCTTTAAATCAGCTGAATTTGACATTATGTTCGATGAAGGTATTTCTCGCTCCTCCAGCATCATTGATCTTGCGATCCATCACAAAATACTGGAGAAATCAGGCTCCTGGTTAGCGTACCAAAATGAAAAGCTGGGCCAAGGGCGCGAAGCCGTCCGTTATTTCCTCAAGGAAAATCCTAAGCTCCTTGATGAGATCGAGGAAAAAGTTAAAGAGAAAATATTAGCGGGGCCATCGGCGGAGGAACGTTCGGCTGAGGAACCCGCAGTCTCTTCTGAAGCAGAAGTGTAACAAGGCATTTCCTGCACATTGCGTGATACGGCGGAGGAGAACACCCGCCGTATTTTTTTCTTTATGACGCTAACGGTCAAAAATAACCCACAGTTGAAGCAAGGGTATATCTATGCACTCAGACTGCTCGCCTCAAGCAAGAAGAGTGAAGTTGAGTTGCTTGAAAGGCTGGCTCGAAAAGGTTATCTCCCTGATGTAGCGCGCCAAGTGACACAAGAACTAAAAGCGCGGGGAATCTTGAGTGATCAAAAGATGATCGAGGAGGCAATTCAGTGGTCCAGTCAATCGAAACGATACGGCCGAAGGCGTATTTTTATGGAACTGAAGAAAAGGGGAATCAAATCCGATGCAATCGAAAAGGCGCTCAATGATTATCCCAGGAATTTGGAACGCGAGGTAGCCACCCAATTGGCCAGGGACCGCTGGGCCAGGCTTCAAAAAGTGGATTTTAACAAAAGACGAAAAAGGCTTTATGATTTTCTAATCAATCGGGGCTTTGACTTTGATCTTTGCCGCGAATTGGTTGCCGAATTGGCAACGAAAACCGATGAAAACCGCTGAGATCAGAAAACGCTTTCTAGATTTTTTTAAAACTCGGAGCCATACGCTTGTTAAAAGCGACTCGCTGATACCTAAAAATGATCCCACACTGCTCTTTACAGGATCGGGGATGAACCAGTTCAAGGATTATTTCTTGGGAGTGCGGACTGATTTGAAGCGCGCCGCTTCTTGCCAAAAGTGTTTAAGGACCGGAGATCTGGATCAAGTGGGAAAAACGCCGTACCACCACTCTTTTTTTGAAATGTTGGGTAATTTTTCCTTCGGTGATTACTTTAAAGAAGAGGCGATCGCATGGGCATGGGAATTCGCAACGGAAGAAATGAAACTTGCCCGTGAACGGATTTACGTAAGCGTGCACGAGAAAGATGAAGAAGCATTCAAAATATGGACCGAAAAGATTGGAATCCCAAAAAAAATGGTTGCCCGCCTCAGCGATCATTCCAATTTTTGGCCTGCCGATGCTCCGAAGGTGGGTCCCAATGGCCCATGCGGCCCTTGTTCTGAGATGTTTTTCGATCAAGGACCGGATTACCCAGGCGCCACGACAAATTTCTGGGCCGAGGATGAGTCAGGTCGATTCACTGAGTTTTGGAATCTTGTGTTCACCCAGTTTGAACGACAAGAAAATGGGCATTTGGTACCGCTTAAAGCAAAGAACATTGATACAGGGATGGGGTTGGAAAGACTTGCCTGCATCATGCAAGGAAAACGAAATAACTTTGAAATCGATCTTTTTGAACCCGTACTGCGTGAACTCCGAAGAAAAGTGCCCAATGGGAGAACTTATGAGGAAGCAAGCCTTAACGCCATTGCCGACCACGTGCGAGGTGCGGTGGTTGCCATCGGAGATGGAGCGCATCCGTCCAACGAAGGCCGCGGATACGTGATTCGCAAACTCATCCGCCGGGCAGTTTGGCAGGGCCGTATGACTGGAGTGGAAAGCCCGATTTTAACACCGCTTGTTTCTGTTGTTGTCCATACACTAGGGGACGCCTATCCTGAACTGAGTCAATTAGAAAGAAGTGTGGAACAAATCATCCAGTCTGAAGAAGAACGGTTTCAAGAAACGCTTGAAAGCGGCTTAGGCGTGCTTTCAAAGTTACTCGAGCAAGCCTCTGAAAAGAAAAAAAAGGTACTTGCTGGGGAAGAAGTTTTTCGGCTTTACGACACCTATGGATTTCCAGATGAATTGACGTGCGGGATTGCAAACAAAGCGGGAGTGGAAATCGACCAAAAAGGTTTTGAACGATTACTGGAAGAACAGCGGAAACGTGCCAAAGCAGCGAGTAAGATGACCAATACTATTTTTGCTAGTTCTCAAACAAATCAA
Organism: Candidatus Omnitrophota bacterium; assembly: GCA_016206945.1. Classification (GTDB taxonomy): domain Bacteria; phylum Omnitrophota; class Omnitrophia; order Omnitrophales; family Danuiimicrobiaceae; genus 01-FULL-45-10b. The sequence goes on from JACQQP010000180.1 coordinate 9,333, forward strand.
GAACTCCTGAAGCTTCCGGAAACCAAATTTTTAGGGTACAAAACTTTGGAAACTGAGAGTCACGTTCTCTGGCGTCATTTGCCTAAGAAGGAGGGCGCTATCGTGCTTGATGAAACTCCTTTTTATCCGGAAGGCGGAGGTCAAATAGGCGATCGGGGCGTTTTGGAAGGCAAGAATTTTAAGTTTTCTGTCTCGGATGCTCAGAAAAAAGAACGCGTCATTATCCATTATGGACAGCTTCTAAGCGGGAAAGTGCAAGCCGGAGATTCCTGTACCGCTCGGGTCGATAAAGAACTCCGTGAAGCTACGAAACGGAACCACACGGCGACCCATTTGTTGCAAGCAGCTTTGAGAGCTGTATTAGGAACCCATGTCAGACAGGTTGGATCTCTTGTCAATCCTGAGAAGCTACGCTTTGATTTCACACATGGGAGAGCTCTTAGCGAAGATGAAATTCGAAAAGTCGAAGAATGGGTAAATCAGGCTGTCCTAGAAAGTTCAGAAGTCCAGGTGAAACATGAGAGCTACGACGCTGCCATGCGAGGTGGAGTGCTCGCTTTTTTTGGAGACAAGTATGAGGATCAAGTGCGCGTGATTGAAGTGCCTGGCCGAAGCAAAGAGCTATGCGGCGGTACGCACTGCCATCAAACGGGAGAAATTGGGGCCTTCGTTATCACCATCGAAACCTCCGTTGGAAGTGGGACAAGACGAATCGAGGCCTTGACCGGTATGAATGCGGTACGTTATTTCAAACAGCTTGAGAAGAGATTGAATCGTATTTCATCCCTCCTCAAGACGAATCCAGAACAATTGGAAGAGCGCATCGAAAAGC
>JACQQP010000177.1 GCA_016206945.1 Candidatus Omnitrophota bacterium
CATGGAAACACCGATCCCAGAATGACAAATGACAATGGCCTGATCGGCCTTTCCCTTCTGAACCGCTTCAGCTGCCTTGAGCGCATAGTCAGGATAATCTACTGATTCCTCAGAGTCAGTTCCTAAATCCTCAACTTGAAACCCCTTCGACTTTAAAAAACCGCTAAGCTCTCTTTTAAGTTGAACGCCTCGATGATCCGAGGCAATTGCAAATGACGGTTTCATGATGAGACAATCTGAGACCAAACGCCTAACAACTTTTCCTTAAGGATACGGTAACTTTTCTCATAAAAGTCGATCGACATGCCAATCGGATCGACTACATTCAAAACAATGATTCGATCCTTGGCGGGTGGACAAAGTTCAGCAACAAACTTCCTGTGCTCCTCAGACATCACCAAAAGAAGATCGGCACTTAAGATGTCTTCGCGGCGACACAGGTGCGTTTTAAAACTTTCTAAATCTATTTCGTCATTTTTTAGGGTCAGGATCGATTCCACCGCTGCTTCAGCGCCATCACGCGCGCAGATGCCGCAAGAACTCACTTCAATTTGTTCGCTCAGTCCCTTTTTAGCCAGCTCGTGACGAAGCCACCCTTCCGCCATGGGCGAGCGGCACGTATTGCCCGTGCAAACGATCAGAATTCTCTTTCGCGGATATTTCCCAAGTTTAATTTTTTCGATGGCTTCCTCGATTCGATCGGCATAAACGCCGCGCCTGAGGATCTGCGGCGGATAGGGCACGGTATCCACCACGGTTGAATCTTCACCCCATTCACAAGGTCCGCCATCAATCACAACGTCAATCTCATTGGGAAAAATTCTGAGCACCTCTTCTGCCGTCTTAGGCGACTTAGCTCCGGAAATGTTGGCACTCGTTGCGACAACGGGTTCTCCGCATTGATTGATCATTTTGATGGCCACTTCATGTTTCGGAAACCGAAGACCGATCTTCTCATCCTTTCGATTCAGCGCGATCAAAGTCACCGGCCCCGGCCAAAAATGGTGTGTGAGAAACCGCAGGACGCGACTCTGAATGATATCAAGCCGTTCCAAAGCCCCCAAGCTTCCAATGTGATACGCAAACGGTTTCTCTTCAGGCCGCTGCTTTAATTCTTGAAGACGCGCTACGGCTTGAGCTTGATTGGCACAAGCGGCTAAACCATAAACCGTCTCAGTAGGGAAAGCCACGATCTTCCCTCTTAAGAGCTGGCCTGAAATTTCCCTGAGCCGATCCATATCGGGATTCCTTGGATCCAGCTTGACGATGGTGGTTTTCATTCAATGTCGTCATTCTGAGCGTCAGCGAAGAATCTCTGCATTGAGATCCTTCGGCTCCGCCTCAGGATGACTTCTTCCTCAATTTATTATTCTTTTCAATTACCGAACGCGCCAGTTTCTCTTTATGCTTGGCGAGCTTGGCCTCAAGTGCTTTTGAACCAAGGCTCAAGATTTGAGCGGCAAGAACGCCCGCATTCTGGGCTCCTGATTTTCCAATCGCTACAGTCGCCACCGGAATTCCACTCGGCATCTGAACCGTCGAAAGAAGAGAATCCAATCCGCCGAGCGCAGATGAATTAATGGGAACGCCAATGACCGGCACAGTTGTATGCGCCGCGATCACGCCCGCTAAGTGAGCGGCTCCGCCCGCGCCAGCGATCACCACCTTAATGCCGCGTTTTTTAACTCTCTTACAAAATCGGGTTACGCGCTCCGGGCTTCGATGCGCCGAAAGAATTTGCACCTCATGCGGGATCCCAAACTCAGAAAGAGACTTGGCAGCTTCCATCATAATTTCCAAATCGCTATCACTTCCCATTACAACAGATACCACTGGGCTTGCCATAATTACCTCACCCCTGTTTTCTCCAAAACCCTTCTTGCAATGTCCCTCCGATAAAAAGCCCCTTCAAAGGAAATTGACTCTACCGTCCGATAAGCCAGATCGCGCGCTTTCTGAAACGAATCGCCAAGCGCTGAAACCGCCAGAACACGGCCGCCGCTTGTGGTCACCATCTTCGACGGCTCTCGCGTCGTTCCAGCATGGAACACCACGACATCGCGGGATTTAATTTGATCCAATCCCCTAATTTCATAACCGCTCTGATAAGTCCCCGGATAACCTCGCGACGCCATCACCACGCTGATGCATGGCCGCGGATCCCATTCAAGAGCCAGAGTTTTGAGTTTGCCTCCTGCAATTTCAAACAGGATCGGGACAATATCCGTCTTAAGACGCGGAAGAATTGCCTCAGCTTCAGGATCGCCAAAGCGGACATTATACTCCAAAACCTGCGGACCCGAACGGGTCATCATAAGACCTACATAAAGAAGTCCGCGATAAGGAATATCGCGCCGCTTCAGTTCTTGTACGACCGGGCGAGCAGTTCGATCGACAATGTCATCTAACTCGCGCTCCGAGATAAAAGGACACGGTGAATAAGCACCCATTCCGCCAGTATTTGGACCTTGATCGTCATCAAAAGCGCGCTTATGGTCCTGCGAACTCGCAAGCGGAAGGATGTGCTCACCATCCGTGAATAAAAGGATAGAAAGTTCGTCGCCCGTGAAGTGTTCTTCAATAACAACCAATTTCCCCGAATCGCCAAATAAACGATTTTGAATCATCTGATTAACTACCTGTACCCCTTCTTCACAGGAACGAGCAATCAGAACCCCCTTTCCGCCCGCAAGTCCATCTGCTTTAATCACAAAGGGGGGTTCGCGATCGATGATAAAGCGTTTTGCTTCATTAACGTTGTCAAAAATTTGAAAGGCGGCAGTGGGAACTCCTACTTCAGACATGAGCTGCTTCGCAAACGCTTTGCTTCCCTCGAGCTTTGCCGCACCACGACTCGGTCCAAAAATTTTAAGACCAGCCGCTTCAAATTGATCTACAATTCCACGAACGAGCGGAAGTTCCGGACCTACGACCGTAAGGTCAATCTTCTGGTCAAGGGCAAACTGGCGCAGCTCTTCAATCTGGTCCACACTGATGTTCACACACTCGGCAAACTCTTCGATCCCTGCGTTTCCCGGAGCTGCATAAATCGCCTTCACAAGAGGACTCTGAGCAATCTTCCATACGAGCGCGTGCTCACGGCCGCCAGCACCAACTACTAAAACTTTCACTTTCTTTTCCTTTTGCGTGGTCTGACCAACTTTTTACGAACAAAACCGCGTACCTCGGCCGATTGCTGGAAGGCCTTTTTTGCGTCACTCTTTGTAGCTTGCTCGCCAGGATAGCGAAATTCCACCGAGTAAGGATTAATCAACAATACAAGGTCGGATATTAACTCAAAATCGCCAGAACTTTTGACGCAAAGATTGTTTAAAAGAATTAAATCATGAGTTTTCGGAAAATAAGCGCGACGCGAAACCAAAAAGGCCTTTAGATATTTCTCGGCACATTGCTGGCTGTGGAAACAAACGGAATTATTCAAAGCCGGCTTTCTCTTCTTCAAAAGCAACATGGCCGCTTGAAAATCCTCTTCAGCTTTTGCAACCCATTCACCGGAGAGCTTAAGACTCATATAACAGCTTTCCTTTTGTCACGATATCGCGGAAGAAGATATCTCCCAACCGAAGCCGTCTTTCCAACTCCTGCGGCGTGCGTACCAATATGTCCATCGGAAAAGGGTGAAAACGAAGCACTTTCGACACATCAACCGCGCGCTCTACTGGTCTCTTGCGGGAAGGCATGACAATCAGCAAGTCAACATCGCTGTCTTCGTGAGGTTTGCCAGAAGCATACGAGCCGAACAAAATAATTTTTCTAGGATGGACGCCTTCAACAATTTGGCGTATCACCTTACGCAACAACCGGAAACCCATCCTTCTAGAAACTTTTCGATACTGCTTCTTTCGATTGTTCATTTGCTTATTTTACAGCAAAGTTCCTTTGATTTTATTTTCTATATATGCAATGAATTCGAGTTCTTTAGAATTATTTTTTTTAGGAATTTTAATCCACAAAAACCCCGCGTTATCTTTTAAAGTTAAAACTGTATATTTTTGTTTCACAAATTTCATCAAAAATGAAACTACAGAAAGAATTAATATGAGACACACGGCAAGATTAAACTCCATACCAAACAACATAGGATATAGTATCGCTATTATAAATAATATGAAGCAGATTCCACTCCACCCCGATTCACCATTTCTAATCTCTACTGGATCAGGTTGGAAATCTGTATATTTGTAGTCTCTTTCGTACTCTTGAAAAAGGCTCTTGAATTTTTCATTTATTTTGCCGTCGTCCGCTAATAGTGCTACCTTGGCAAAATATCGAAGTGGATATGATTGAACAATTTTCAACATACAACCCCCTTGTTCACTGGATTAAAATTTTCCCTCCTTTTTCGACGACACCAATCGGCCAAGATTGAATTTTAAACTTTTTTAGAAAATCCCCAGCGGCATCCACATCCAATCGTCCCATTACAAGCAGCATTCCTATTCCCATGTTGAATGTGTGGAACATTTGGCGGTTGGAATACCTCGCCCTCCTTTGAACTTCGAAAAACAACGGCTCAATAGGCCAACTTCCGCGTTCGATTCGCGCGCCCAAACCTTTCGGCAGAACGCGCGGCAAATTATCGCAAAACCCGCCGCCTGTTATATGAGCAATCGCTTTCACGCGAACTTTACGAGTAACTTCCAACACAGGTGCCGCATAAATCCGCGTGGGCTTGAGAAGTTTGAAACCAATTTTTCCAGAGAGCTCCCGCTTTGTAAACACTTTTCTCAAAAGCGAAAAACCATTGCTGTGAAAACCTGAGGAAGCAAGCCCCAGAAGGACATCGCCTGCCCGAGCCATTCGACCATTGATCACCTTAGACTTTTCAACAAGTCCCACTGCGAAACCCGCTAAATCGTACTTCGAATTCGCGTAAAAGCCAGGCATGATGGCGGTTTCTCCTCCCACCAAAGCGCAACCGGCCTCACGGCATCCTTGGGCAATCCCTTTAAGCACGGCCAGCGTCTTTTTTCGATCAAACTTCCCTGCAGCAAAATAATCAAGAAAAAAAATTGGCTTTGCTCCAGACGTGATCAAATCATTAACACACATCGCGACCAAATCGATCCCGATCGTGTCATGCTTTCCTAAAAGGCGGGCAAGCTCTAATTTGGTTCCGACGCCATCCGTCGTCGAAACAAGGATGGGCCGACGAAGACCAAATTTGTGAATGTCGCAGAGCGCAGAAAAACCGCCGAAAGGAAAGCGCGTCTCACCTTGTGTTGAGGCAGCAATCTTGGCCAACGCACGATTGAAAGAAGCGTCCCCCTTTAAATGAGGAACCTCTGCATAAGACTCGGTCATGCCCATGTGCGCTCCAATTTAAATTTATCCATCTCATCAAAAATCTTGGTTGGATATTTTCCCGTAAAACACGCCGTGCAATAATTTTCCTTCGGAAACGACACGGCGCTCAAAAGCCCTTCATGACTCAGATAACCGATGCTGTCAACATTAAGATATCTCTTGATTTCATCGACCGACTTGTTGCAGGCAATCAATTCCTCCTTCGAAGGAAAATCAATCCCGTAAAAACAAGGAGAAATGTGCGGCGGACAGCTGATCCGCATGTGGACCTCCTTTGCGCCCGCCTTTCTTAAAAGTCCAACACGTGATTTAGAGGTGTTGCCCCGCACGATGGAGTCATCAATTACAACGATCCGTTTCCCAGATACAATTTCTTGGATCGCATTCAGTTTGATCTTTACTTTAAATGTCCTCATTTCTTGCAGGGGATTAATGAACGTGCGGCCAATATAGTGATTACGCGTAAATCCGTGTGCCAGCGGAATTCCAGATTCATTCGCGAATCCGAGCCCTGCAAAATTGCCGGAGTCAGGGACAGGAACCACGAGATCGGCATCGGCCGGATGTTCCCGAGCCAGAATTCGCCCCAGACGCTCTCGGACGAGTCCCACATTTTCCCCAAAGATCTTAGAATCAGGCCGTGCAAAGTAGACATGTTCGAAAATGCAATGGGCCAACGGTAAATTCTTCCCTTTAAAAGGATGGAAGCTCTTTAAACCTTTATCATTAATAATCACCACCTCGCCCGGCGAGATTTCACGGACGAACTCGGCCTCGATCAAATCAAACGCACAGGTTTCAGAGGCAATCACATAAGCCCCTCCAACTTTCCCGAGGCACAATGGGCGGAAACCGTGCGGATCCCGAACCCCAATTAACTCCTTCTCGGTAAGCAAAGCCATCGAATAAGCGCCTTCCACCCGCCCCAGTGCGCCAAGAACACTTTCCTGCGTATTCTTGTAAGCGGGTTTCGCCATCAGATGAACAAAAATTTCGGTGTCTGACGTACTACCAAAAATGGATCCGTATGCTTCGAGCTCGGAACGCAAGTATTGAGCGTTCGTCAGATTCCCGTTGTGTGCAATGGCAACCGAACCCCTCGAATAATCCACCATGAAGGGTTGTGCATTCGAGATGAGAGACGATCCTGTCGTAGAATAGCGGACGTGACCGACGGCAGATCGGCCAAGAAGCTTCGCGAGAATGTCAGGCGTAAAATGATCGCCTACAAGACCCATCGCTCTATGGAGATAAAGTTTCTTCCCGTCACTTGCGACAATTCCCGCACTTTCTTCGCCGCGATGCTGAAGCGCGAAGAGGCCTAAGTAAGTCAACTCGGCTGCTTTTTCATGGCCGAAAATCCCAAACACACCACAATGATCTTTAACTCCTTCACTTGACATGTTTACCTCAAACACTCATCCGTCATTGCTTCGCTCACTTCGCCGGACCGACCGTCCGCCGTACCGACCGTACGCCGTACCGACCGTACGGCACCGCAAGACCAAGCGCCCGACCGGCGCTCGGACAAGCGGCGGCACCG
>JACQQP010000186.1 GCA_016206945.1 Candidatus Omnitrophota bacterium
GGATGAGGGGGTCATATGTTTAGGATTTCCCCTCACCCCATCCCTCTCCCCTCCGCCAAAGGACGGATCAGTCCTCCGGCTGAAAAGGGGAGAGGGAAAAAATCCTTAAATGTCAACAGTACCTAATTGAGGCATCGGGGAGTTTTTTAAGGCGCCCCGACCCCTCAATCAATTGAAAATTCTTCTTCTTTCAACAACTCCGCGGCTTTTTGGCCGATCGGATCCGAATGAAAGCGATTCCGAATTGTCCCGTCCGCTGCGAAATTAGCGATGGCCAAAAAACTCATTCCTTGATCCAGTGCCAGATACTGTTGATTCACAGTTCCTTTAAGCACGTCTACAGAATCGTAATACCCGTATTCCCCGTAAATATCAGCGTAGCGCGAAAGCATCTCACGTAAATTTTGGACCGCGGCCCTGGGCTCCGTGGCCAAAGCCAAAAATGTAGCATACGGCGCAATCACTCCCCGATCGGGATAACCCTTCGCGCCAAGCTCAGGGACGCCGTATTCCCGATAAACCCAGTGCTTTCCATTGCGAACTGCGCACGGCGCCATGCCCCATACCGGATATCCCTTTTTACGAAGGGCATGCTCCATATGAAGCTCTGTGACCACTTTGTTGTTTTTACCCAACCCTTTTGGTGCGAGCTCTTGCTCATTCACCACCAAAGTAGGCGCCAAGAATTCAAAGAGCGACCCGCCCCAACTTGGAACGAAACGCTTACCTAAATAACGATAATGCCCTTCAAAAACCGGAACTCCGAAAAGCTCTGTTTCTTTGCCTTCCGGAACTTGCTTCTGCCACTCCCGATCGGGAGGAAATGTTCGATAGATCCTTGCCCAATGTTCCTTGTCCAAGTCGCCTTTACCGATGGCAACGTAACTGGCGAGCCTCGCTTCCGTAGCCAGAAGTCCATAATGGTAGGGCGCGAATAATTTTTTATCATCGTCGTAACCAAGCTTTAACTGACCGTTGGTATCATAAAATTCAGAAAAATTAAGCCTCTTTAAAATCTTGGCGGCCTTTTCTCTGAATTCTTCCGGAAACGCTTGCCTGACAATCACCAAACTCGCGGCCAGCCATCCCGTATCGGCTACTGAAACGTATCGCCGTGTAACGCGTGAATTTCCGGTGTGATAAAATTGATACCAAAAACTGCGCTGCCACGTCTCGAGTTTCTCAAAAGAAGCAAGGCTAAGCTTGATGTTTTGTTTCGCTTCTTCATTCGAAATGAGAGAAAGATCCATGGCCGCTACATTCGCCATCCAATAAAGTGCCAAATTGGTGAGGCTGGTATAACTGCCGACCCCGTTTGAGCCGGTTTCGCCGAGCCGAACATGATCGACGACTAATCTTGTCTTGCGATCCACCAAAGCTTCAAAATAGCGCCAGGTATCACGCCCCACTTGCCGCAAGAATTCCTTATCATCCTTAATTGCGAGAAGTTCTCTTCGGCGCGCCTCGACCACGACCTTTTCTGGAAACCCAATCAGGTTATCCTGATCTGATTTAAAAACAATCTCCTCAGGCCCAAAAAAGGCAATTTCATCTAGAAGAAGTGTGCCTTTCGCCCCGTTTTGAGAGGCAGTTAATGTGATCTCAAAACGTTCCAGCTGGTTAAAATCAAGGGCACCAAATGCCGATCTCGGTATAGCCACCTCTACCCACTGGCTTTTAGGTCCTTGCCACAGCCGCTTCATGGAAGGGCGAAGCTCCACAGCCGCATCTTTTCCAGTGTTATCCCTTAGACCCTGTGCGAATTTGCCCGAAAAAGTTTCGAGTTCCTTCCTCCGAATCAGCAAAACCACAAAATCTGCTTGGCTTAGATCCAACCCGTTTAAGGCTGTAAACACCCGCACGGATGCTTGAGGCGGAAGTTCATATTCGATTCTAAGCGAACCGCCATGTTTGACGGCGTCGTCTCGATCCGAAAAAAGCTTCAACTTCGCACCGTTTGTCTCGGATGTCTTCCAATCCGCTCCATGCCGCGTGCGTCCAAGCCCCGCGTTGAAATCATCAACCAACTCAAATCGCGAGGCAGAGCTCGTGGTTTTCCCAGTCGGAATCTCGGTGAAAACCGAAACCGGCGCCTCGGCCGCGCAGCCAACAAAGCTGAGAAAGAACGAGAAAAACAGCAAAAATTTAAATCGCGCTAACAAATACCTAAATCCTTCCTAGCAAGACATATAACGAGATATATATTGAAGTTTAAACCCGCGACTTTGCTCACCAATTAAAAGTTTTATAAAAGTGAGATGATTATAATCCCGCTAAATTCGAAGTCAATTAAAATGATGGATCGTCCGATTTCGCGATCCATCATTCTATAGTGGCCCGCGGGGAAATGGTGGTTATAAGTTGAGAACGCTTGAAGGTGTTCGAATCGATGAAGAAGCGCTTTTTCACCTGGGCCGCCGAGAAGTTCTCAAGCCGCTTGCCTTCCGAAGCGAGCCTCGTTTTCATGAGGCGAAGGAAAATAGCGTTGTCGGTTAAAACGGAAAGTTCGCCGGCCTCGAGGAATTCACCGGTTAAAGTAAATGTAGAACCTTTTGGAAGGCGGAGTTCGATCCACGCGTCACGGCCGTGACGGAAATCAAGAC
>JACQQP010000184.1 GCA_016206945.1 Candidatus Omnitrophota bacterium
CTTTGGATCGGTTGGTGAACAAAATGTTCGGATACTGACCTGGTCTGAAGTTCAGATGCCCACACTTGCTACCACGCAATCCGAAGCGTAAACTATCTGGGTTTGCATGGATCAACCTAAGGGGAACTTGTGCTTGAGTCAAAACTTGAGGCGTTCCTGACGGATCGGTTTAAAGAAGCGAAAGACATTGAGGCAGCCGATCAGAAACTTCTTTTTGAAGAGAAAAAGAAAAGCGGCAAGCGTTTCATTGACCTGGTTCCTCAATTGAGTTTGCCTGCCCAGGTGGCCATCCTTAAAATGATGGGTGAGTTCCATCAGCTTCCTTTTCTCGATATCGACAAGTGCCATGAGGTCGATCGGGAAGCGCTGAAATTGATCCCGGATAAATTAATTCGTCATTTCAGAGCCCTGCCTATTCAGCGAGTCAAATCCGCGCTCACCATTGCGATGGCGGACCCAACGGATGTGGTTTTGGTCGATCGCCTGGGACAATATGCCAAGTGCGAGTTAGCACCTGTCTTCGCTGTTCCAGAAGCGATTGACAGGGCGATCGAGCGATTTTTAGGCCCGCTGGATGTCCTCGGACAAGAAATCAGAAAAATCAAAGATCTTCCCCGTGAGGCCCAAGCAAGCGGCAAGGGAAGTGAAACCGCTGTGGAGGCAACGGCGGCGCCTGCGTCGCAAACCGTTGAGATTGTCAATTTAATCGTTCAGAAGGCGGTTGAAAGCCGCGCAAGCGACATCCATCTCGAACCGTCTGAAAAGGCTTTCTATGTGCGCTACCGGATTGACGGTGTCCTCTATGATTATACGCCGGCGCCGCCGAAATCCATGGAAGCGTCCCTCATTTCCCGGCTGAAAATTATGGCTAATCTTGACATTGCGGAGAAAAGGCTTCCGCAAGATGGACGCATTCAATTTCGCACGAAAGATAAAGAAGTTGATCTGCGCATTTCCACTTTCCCCACCATTTATGGCGAAAATATCGTGATTCGTGTTTTGGATCACTCCGGCGCACTTTTAACCTTGCAGGATATTGGTTTTGGAAGGGAGGAGCTGGAGAAATTTGAGCGGGTCGTTACTTTATCAAGCGGAATCATTCTGGTAACGGGACCGACCGGGAGCGGAAAGACAACGACGCTTTATGCGGCGTTAAGTAAAATTAACACGATGGAACGCCACATTATGACGCTTGAGGATCCGGTGGAATATCGCTTGGAACGAATCCGCCAATCTCAGATCGATCCGAAAAGCGGTTTAACCTTTGCACGCGGTTTGCGCTCGGTTATGCGCCAGGATCCGGACGTCATCATGGTGGGTGAAATCCGGGATTTGGAAACGGCGGCCATTGCGATCCAAGCGGCCTTAACAGGGCATTTGGTGTTGAGCACGCTTCATACCAATGATGCTGCCTCGGCCATGACACGGCTTTTAGATATGGGGATCGAACCGTTTTTGGTTTCTTCTTCGCTGGTGTGTATCGTCGCTCAACGTTTGGTCCGGACGCTTTGCAAGGACTGCCGCAAGCCTTATACGCCTGACAAAGCGCTCTTGAAAGAAGTGGCTTTTCCACTTGAAAAAGATTCATCGGTCCATTTTTTTCAGAAGTCTGGGTGTGATCGTTGCAAAAAAACTGGTTTTCAGGGCCGCGTTGGAATTTTTGAAGTGATGATTCCCGATGATGAGATTCGGAAGCTCGTCGTCAAGAAAGAATCTGCAGAAGTGATCAAGAGGGCGGCGATTCAAAAAGGAATGCGGACCCTGAGGCAAGACGGCCTCTTCAAAGTCCAGCAGGGAATTACGACTCTCGATGAAATTTTTCGTGTGGCCCAAGAGTTTTAGATGTTTCACAAATAGCCGTAAATAGTAACGTATGGGGTCTATGGTAACATCTAACCCGGATAGGTCATAAAAAAGGTAATAGAGGAGGACGGTCAGGATGAACCCGTTTGTCTTATTCATGCTTTTGTTGCTCCTTTCCGGATGTGGATCCGTTCGTGAAAAATATATCAAGACGCATCCGGATCTTTTGCCCGAACATGCGGCGACGATTCGACAAAGGGCGGTCATGCACGACTTTACCAAGGACTCCGTGCGCGCCAGCCTTGGAGCTCCGCAGAAAACATACGGTTATCAGAGGAATGAAAAACTGGTTGAATTTTGGGTTTATTCGGACTATGAGTGGCGTGAATTCGAAAACGTGTTGTTCGATGACGGCAAAGTGGTCGGCTGGAATCTTCCAAAGCGTATTAAACGGAAGCTCGATGAACGCTCCGTCGACGAACTGCTTCAGTATGCCGAAGGCGGGGAGTAACGGCGAAGCCAGTTACTTTTTCTTGGAGCGCAAGGAGATCACCATATAGTTGAGCAGCAAACGTTCGCTCAGCGCTTTCATTTGTGTGGCCACAATGTTTTCTTCGCCCCTCGGACTTGACACGCCAAGTCTCACATGCTGTTGCTGAAGCTGCTGGTAGGTATCTGCGCCAACCATTTTGATCCCGTCTCCTGTGCCCGACTGCAGCCACAAGGAAACGCGTGCATACCCATCCGGATCCGCAAAGCATTTGATGTA
>JACQQP010000188.1 GCA_016206945.1 Candidatus Omnitrophota bacterium
GGTAAAGGACCGTGTTCGCGAACACGATTTGGTGCTCTTTCCGAGCTAAAGGCTAAGAGCACCTAATGACCGTATGGAAACGCGGACGACGTCTTAGGCCCTCCATTTTCAAACTGCCCGTTGGGAAAATTAAAGCGGGCTGGTACTCTGACAAGTACTTCATTCGGACCAAGCAGGTTCTGGAAAGAAGTCATCACCATCCCATCGTGACGATGCAGGTATTTTGTCGTCAACACGCTACCGTTTGCGGCGTAGACGAATCCATCGCCGTATTGAGGCTGTGCAGCCATCGGCCAAAAGAGCTTCACATTCGGGCGCTTTATGATGGAGATCGTGTCAAGCCCTGGGAACCCGTCATGCACATTGTGGGAGATTACGCTCATTTTGCTCACTTGGAAACGGTCTATTTGGGTATTCTTTCGAGGCGTTCTTCCGTTGCGACCGCGGTCAGAAAGGTCGTAGAGGCGGCCCGTGGCAAGCAGGTTCTCTTTTTTCCGGCACGCTTCGATCACTATGCCGTTCAAACCGGAGATGGATATGCCGCCTTTATCAGCGGTGCGCTTGGTGTTTCTACGGACGCCAATGCGGCCTGGTGGGGAGAGAAGGGAATCGGAACGATTCCTCATGGATTGATTGCAGCGTTCGGCGGCGACACCCGGAAAGCGGCGCTTGTTTTTGACCGGTGGATGCCTCCCGCCATTAAACGCGTCGCCTTGGTCGATTTTGATAATGATTGTGTCCGTACTTCACTTGAGGTAGCGAAGGCGTTAGGGAAACATCTATGGGGAGTCCGATTAGACACGGCGGGCGAGCTTTGGGATAGGTCGATTCAGAAAAAAACAAAAGGGAATAAGGGCGTCTCCCCTGAACTGGTTCGAAAGGTCCGCCGCGCTTTGGACCAAGCCGGATACCGATGGGTGAAGATTATCGTCAGCGGCGGTTTTACGGCTGAGCGGATTGGCGAGTTCATTCGGTTAAGCGTGCCTTTTGACGCGGTCGGTGTGGGTTCGGCTTTTTTCAGGGAGCGGATTGATTTCACCGCAGACATCGTCAAGGTGAACGAAAGACTTTGTGCCAAAGTGGGACGCAGCTACACTCACAATAAGCGCTTGCGGGAGGTTCGCTTCTCATGAAATTATGGCTGAGGGTGTGGGCAGAAAAAGAGCTTTCGGAAATTGAAAAACATCTCCTGGTCATCGGCGATGCGAAAGGAGACTGCGGCCAGTGCAAAGAACTCGGCCTCGATTACAAAACCGTCAAGGAGTGTCCCCATTGTCACACGACCTTTAGCTATGTGACCTCAAGGCGCTTTGGAACTCATCCTGGGGAGCGTTTTCAGATTGTCAGGAGGCTTGGCGAACTCAGGAAAGATTTAACTTGGGTGGACTACGAGGATTATAAAACACTCACCGGACGACAAAAAGCGCGGGATTTCTTCTCGGGTTAACGTTTCATGCTCATTCATCGCGGGGTGGCTCGGCTTGCAGCGGTTGTTTACTTTGTTCAAGGCTCGCTCGGTATCGCCGGTATTGCCTTGCCCCTTTTTCTTCGGGCCCAGGGTTACAGTATCGCACGCATTACCTTGATTACCTCCGTCGCTTCCGCCCCTTGGTTTTTTAAAATTGTTTATGGAGCGATCTCAGATGCGGTACCGATTGGAAGATTACGCAGAAAACCCTACCTGATTATTTGTTCCATTCTTTCTTGTATTGGGTGGGTCTGCCTCAGCGTACTTCCATCCAATGAGAAATGGCTGATTGTTTCCATGATGATCGCCAATCTCGGTTTCGCAGCCACGGATGTCATCACCGATGGTTTGGTGGTGGAATATTCAAGGAAAGAAACCGCTCAGACCTATCAGGCGATTGCGTGGGGCGCCCGCAGCGTCGGCTCCATTTTAAGCGGTTATTTGGGAGGAATGTTGGCCGCAAAAGTGTCGGCGCAAAATGTGTTTCTCATTACGGCTGCACTTCCTTTAATTTCGCTTGTTGGGGCGTTATTTTTGAAAGAAAAGGAGCACCCGCGCGGGATTCGGCCAAAAAATATTCTGATCCCGATCGTTGAAAGTGTAGGCGACATTCTTCGTGGGGACATTAAATGGTTTGTACTTTTTCTATTTCTTATTTCGAGTTCCGTTGCGATTGGGACACCGCTTTTCTTTTATATGCGCGAGACCTTAAAGTTTGAAGAAATATTTTTGGGATTGCTCAGCAGTGTGACTTGGTTCGGTGCGACGATCGGGTGTTTCATTTTTCTCAGATTTTTTCAAAGGGCTCCTTTGCGTAAGACGCTTTATTGGGCCATCAGCATCGGTTTTATTGATATTTTGATGACGTTGCTGATTCGGGATCGCGGAAGCGCTTTTGTGATTGCATTGCTCTTGGGGATTCTCGGCTACATGGTTTTACTCCCCATGTTTTCTGCGGCGGCAAGGCTCGTGCACGGCACGGGAGTGGAAAGTTCACTCTATGCAATCTTGATGAGCATCTTTAATGTAGGACAAGCGGTTGCGGGTTTCGTCGGCGGCATGTTAAACGATCTGATCGGTCTCAATTTACTCATTGTGCTGACCGCCGTCTTCGGCTTATTTGCGCTTTTTGTCATTGGGCGGCTTAAAACGCTTTGAACAAGCAAATTCATCTTTTGATTTCGGGTTTTGTACAAGGAGTTTTCTTTCGGGCGAGTGTGGCTCAAAGCGCGCGCGCCTTAAAATTGAGCGGCTTCGTCCGCAATCTTTCTAATGGAAGCGTAGAACTGGTTGCGGAGGGCCAAGAGGAGGCGCTTCGCACGATCGCCGAATGGTGTCGGAGAGGGCCTCCGGGCGCACAAGTCAAAGACGTGCACGAGGAATGGGGTGATGCGGAAGGACGTTTTGAGGGTTTTCAAATCCGCTGATGTTTCAATGAGACGAGTATCTGAAGCGAAAAAATTGGCTCTCGGAATTGTTCAATCGCTTGCGAAAGCGGATTTTTTGGCTTATTTCGCGGGCGGTTGTGTTCGTGATTTGATCATGAGAAACACGCCGAAGGATTACGATATTGCCACAACGGCAAAACCCGAGGATATTGAAAGAATCTTTCCGAGGTGTGTTCCCGTTGGAAAACAGTTTGGCGTCATGATTGTGATCCAGGACGATCGTCAATTTGAAGTCGCGACGTTCCGCAGGGAAGGGCCTTATCTCGATGGTCGTCATCCGGAAGGGGTCAGCTTTACAACGCCCGAGGAGGATGCGAATCGGAGAGATTTTACGGTGAATGGGCTCTTTTACGACCCGCTTAAGCGAAAGACGATTGACTATGTAGGAGGAAGAGATGATATCCGTAGAAAATTGATTCGAACGATTGGGAAACCCCAAGAACGCTTTCAAGAAGATCGCTTAAGGCTTCTGCGCGCCATCCGTTTTGCCGCCAATTTGGGGTTTGCCATTGAAGCTCGGACTTGGGCTGCCATTCAGGAACTGGGAGGGGAAATTCATTTGGTAAGTCAGGAACGCGTCAGAGACGAGTTGGTTAAAATGTTTACGCGGCCGAATGCAGGACGAGGACTTGAGCTCCTTTCCGAATGCGGGCTTCTAAAGGAGATTCTTCCTGAAATTGAAAACATGAAAGGCGTCAAACAGCCGCCGGAGTTCCATCCGGAAGGCGATGTTTTTATCCATACCAAGATGCTCATGGATCGACTTGAAAACCCATCGCTTGCGCTGGCCTTTGGGGCGCTGTTTCATGATGTTGGAAAGCCCGATACTTTTTCAGATGAAGGCAAGCGCATTCATTTTTACAACCATCCAAAAGTAGGCGCGGAAATGACGCGCAACATCATGACGCGCCTTCGATTTTCAAATCGCGAAATTACCGAAGTCGTTTCATGCGTTGAAAATCATATGAAATTTGCCAATGTAAGGGAAATGCGTCTCGGGAAATTAAAACAGTTCGTGGCGCGTGACAATTTTCCCACAGAGCTTGAGCTTCATCGGATTGATTGTTTGGCCAGCCACGGCCAACTCGATCTCTTTGAATTTTTGAAGGGCAAGGTAAAAGTGTTTAAAGAAGAAGAGCTAAAGCCCAGGCGTTTCCTGACGGGAGATGATTTGATTGCTTTAGGCATCAAGCCAGGACCCGTCATGAAGGAGATACTGGAGGAAGCCTATACGCTGCAATTAGAAGGGAAGATGGAGTCGCATGCTCAAGCTCTAGATTGGGCCAGAAACCGGTTTCTTAAATAAGAAAGCGTTTTCACCATAGAAAAGTGAGGTGATTTATGATCGCGGTCATTACGGTAATCGGCAAAGACCGTCCGGGGATTATCTCAGCTTTAACCGAAACCCTCTATCGGACAGGAGGAAACTTAGAGGATGCCAGCATGACCATTTTGGAAGGAGAATTCGCCATGATTTTCTTAGCCGCCCTCAGGAACAAAGCCAGTTTGGTCGAATTAAGCCGAAAGCTTACGATCCTTGGCCGTCA
>JACQQP010000187.1 GCA_016206945.1 Candidatus Omnitrophota bacterium
GACGAGTGGACCTTCCTCTGTTAGCTTATAGGTGGTGAGTCACATGAAGCTTGAAAAAGAATATCAAACGTATTTGGGAAAGAAAGAAGAACTCCTTGCCAAGCATGAAGGGAAGTTTGTTTTGATTAAGGACACCCAGGTTATAGAAATCTTTTCTTCCTATGAAGATGCTTTGAAAGAAGGACTTAAACGGTTTGGCAACGTTGCTTTTCTAGTCAAGCAAATCCAGCGAGAGGAGGACGTCAATTTTTTCTACTCGAACGTTGCCGCTTAAGTTATGCCTTCCTTCACCTCTCAAATTCCAAATCTAAAACAAGTCGGTCCTGTGTGTCAAATTAAAGTCGGTATCTCAGGAACCGCTCAAGAGGTTTTTTCACAGAAAGGTGAGCCTATACCCCAACTTCCCGAGGTAACCGCGTTGATTGATACAGGTGCTGCTGGAACTTGCATTAATCCCACCATTGTGGATACGCTTGGGCTCGTTTCACGCGGTGTTACTCGAATTGCAACCCCTTCGACAAAAGCTCATCCGTGCAATGTTTATGATGTATTGCTTCATTTCCAAATGGGGTAACCGTACCCACCATTGCAGCGATTGAAACTCCTCTTGAAAGTCAGAACATCCAGCGCCTCATCGGCCGCGACGTGTTGGCCCATGGGATTTTCATTTATACGGGCTATACAGAAACTTTCAGCCTCGCTTTTTGATTTCCAACCTTCCAACCTTCTTGTTTCTTGCCCCGTGTCACATTAAAGCGTAAAATATCGCCATGAGCCCAACGACCTGTTTGTCCACCGCTTTTTGGCGCTGGAATCTCTTTAAGAGATACAAAAGCGCTCTTTTGCCAAGCAAGTGGTGGGATGTAAGTCCGTACTGAGTACGGCAGGGACATACAGAAGATGTCTAAATACTATCGCGGGAGGAGAAAATCTAATATTTTTGATCCGCGGGCGAAAGAACCGTTCCGCTTGAGTCGCAGTAAGATTGATTTGTTTTTGGAGTGTCCTCGTTGTTTTTATGTCGATAGAAAATTGGGAGTTGATCGTCCACCTGGTTTTCCATTTAGTCTTAATATAGCCGTTGATCTTCTTTTAAAAAAAGAAATCGATACCTACCGTAAAAAACAAGAGCCTTATCCATTAGCAAAAGCAAATGGAGTTGATGCCGTTCCTTTTCAACATGAGAAAATCAACGAATGGCGCGATGCAATGAGGGGAGGGATCCTGTATCTGCACAAGTCTACGAACTTATTGATCAGCGGAGGAATCGATGATCTTTGGGTGAACCCCAGCGGGGAACTTCATATCGTTGAGTATAAGGCTACAGCGAAAACCGAGAGCGTCAACATAGATGCGGATTGGCAAGAGGGGTACAAGAGACAGATGGAAGTATATCAATGGCTCTTTCGTCAAAATGGATTCAAAGTTTCACAAAGAGGGTTTTTTCTTTATTGTAACGGGAGTCTAACCAAGGAGACTTTCGATAACAAGCTTGAATTTGAAACCAAGATCATCCCCTATGAAGGCAAAGATGAGTGGGTTGAGCCTGTTATCCATAAAATTCACGAATGCCTTGTTTCAGATAACGCACCACCTGCCAGTGAGAATTGCGATTTTTGTCTCTATCGCCGCTCCGTAGCAGAAGTGGCAAGACAGGTTCAAACTACAAAAGAATAGTAGCAGATGAAATATGCAGTCATTTCCGATATTCACTCCAATTGGGAAGCGCTTAGCCGAGCTTACGAGGAAATTCAAAAGAGAAGCGTAGATGAAATTGTCTGCCTCGGTGATGTCGTAGGCTACGGCGCAAATCCGTCTGAAGTTCTCGCATTCGTACGAAGAATCTCATCTGAAATCATCTTGGGCAATCACGACCGCGCTGTCGAAGATGTCAAACTGCGCGAAGAGTTTAACGACTGGGCGCGCGAAGCGATTGAATGGACGGCGGGTGTTTTAAGTCCAGAAGAGAAGAAGCAGATCCGTCAATTTACTCCCATGATCATTGATCGTGACCGTCATGTGAGCTGGACTCACGGAAGCGCTCATGAGCCAGATGAATTTCATTATCTTTTTAATGAGAAGGATGCGAGTTCATCTTTTAGAGTACTTGAAACCGATTTTTGCTTTTTTGGCCATACTCACCTTCCCTCCCTTTTTTCTACCCTCACCCCGTCCCTCTCCCCCAAGGGGAGAGGGGAGCCTGCCTGCCGGACAGGCAGGGGTGAGGGGAAATTAATGGAGGCGCGTTACCTTACGGCGGGAACTTATCACCTCGCCAAAGGCGAGCGGTATTTGATTAATCCGGGCAGTGTGGGCCAGCCGCGGGATCGCAATCCCAAGCTGAGTTTCGCCCTTTTTGATTCAAGCCAGCTCATGCTTGAGATTGTCCGCTTAGATTACGATAATAGGAAGGCAGCGGAGAAGATTAGAAAAGCGGGATTGCCCACGTTTTTAGCGGATCGATTGTTATGATCCCACCACCTGTTTGGAAAAAGCGCGTTGGTGGGATCATAAAAGTTAACGCGCTTTTTCTTTTCTTCGAAAAGTTCACCACCTGAAAGGTGGTGAGCAAACAGGTGGTGGGATGACCAAAACAGAAGCGAAAACAAAAATCGAAAAGCTTCGAACAGAAATCGAGCGTCATAATTATAAGTATTACATCGAAGCAAAACCTGTGATCAGCGATCAAGAATTTGACCGCCTGATGCGGGGGCTAATCGATCTTGAAGAGAAATTCCCCGAATTCAGGACTCCTGATTCTCCCTCACAACGCGTTGGAGGCGCTCCACTTAAGGAATTTAAAACAGTCCGTCATACGATTCCCATGCTCAGTATGGATAATACCTATTCTTATGATGAACTTCGGGAGTTTGATGAGCGCGTGAAAAAAGGGCTTGCTCGAAATCAAGTGAATTATTTTATCGAAGAAAAAATTGACGGGGTTTCCATTTCTTTAACCTATGAGGAGGGGCTCTTCATCTTGGGAGCGACGCGGGGAGATGGACGATTCGGTGATGATGTCACGGAGAACTTAAAGACCATCCGCGAAATTCCGCTCAGGATTCCTCTCTCAAGAACAAAGTTCAAAGGAAAAATACCGGAACTTCTTGAAGTTCGCGGTGAAGTGTATCTGTCTCACAAAAGTTTTGAGAGCTGCAACCGGGTAAAGGAACAAAGAGGGGAAGAGCTGTTCGCCAATCCCAGGAATGCGTGCGCAGGAACACTGAAGCTGCTCGATCCAAAGTTGGTTGCCAAGCGGGATCTCAGTATTTTTTGCCACGGAATCGGTGCCGTTAAAGGTGCTCATGTCAAAAGTCAAACAGAATTGTTTGATTTTTTTCATGAACTTGGGTTTAAGATGATCGAACATACTAAAAGAGCAAAGGACATAGAAGAGGTCATCGAATTTGCCGAGGCGTTTAAAAATAAGCGTTCTAAGCTGGAGTATGAAATTGATGGTCTTGTGGTGAAAGTGGACTCGTTTTCAGATCGTGAACAATTAGGCGTCACGAGCAAGGCGCCTCGTTGGATGATTGCCTACAAATATCCAGCGGAGAGGGCGGAAACCATTTTGGAAGATATCGAAATCAGCGTGGGCCGTACGGGAACGCTGACTCCCGTCGCCATTCTGAGACCGGTGCGCCTTTCCGGAACGACGGTTTCCCGGGCGAGTCTTCATAATCGGGATGAGATCGATCGTCTCGATGCGCGTATTGGAGACCAGGTTTTGGTTGAAAAAAGTGGCGAGATTATTCCAAAGGTCGTCGGTGTTCTTACAGAGAAGCGCAAGAAATCCCTCCGCAAGTTTCCATTTCCCGACCACTGTCCCGTTTGCGGCTCGAAAGCAGTACAGGTTGCCGATGAAGTCGCTGTCCGTTGCGTGAGTCTAGCGTGCCCTGCGCAGCTGAAAGGTCGAATCAAACATTATGCCATGCGGGATGCGATGGATATCGAGGGTCTGGGCGACGTTTTGATTGAGCAGCTCGTGGAAAAGAAATTGGCCAAGGATTTAGCGGATATTTATTATTTGGATATTGAGGAAGTGGCCGGTCTTGAGCGCATGGGTAAAAAATCAGCTGAAAACTTGTTTGAGGGAATCGAAGCAAGTAAGTCCCGCGATCTGTACCGGTTGATTTTTGGCCTTGGGATTTTAAATGTCGGCGAGCATGCCGCACAGCTTTTGGCCGATCGCTTCAAACATTTGGATAAGCTTGTAGATGTGAATGAGGAGGATCTCCTTGCGATTCGCGAGATTGGTCCGACGACGGCACAGTCGATCGTGGATTTTTTTAAACAGGCTGGAACTCATAAAATTATCGAGAAGCTCAGGAAGGCGGGTGTGCGTTTCAATATCGTGGAAGCTAAGAAAGAAGGGACGCCTTTTAGCGGCAAGACCTTCGTGGTTACGGGATCGCTGAAGAATTATTCCCGCACGGATGCAGAACAGCTCGTTCGCAAATTGGGAGGGTACGCAAGCTCAAGTGTTTCCAAAAAAACCGATTTTCTGGTTCTCGGGGAAGAACCCGGTTCCAAGTATGATAAGGCGAAAGAGCTTGGGGTGAAAATTCTTAAAGAAGACGAATTTGAAAAAATGGCGGGACGGTCAAAATGATCCCATCACCTGCTTGCCAAGAACGCGCTTATGAATCTGATGATCAAGCGCGTTCTTGTATCTCTTCGAGATTTCACCGCCCCAGTGATGGTGAACAATGGGCGGTGAACAAGCAGGTGATGGGATGATCCCAACCACCTGCTTTACTGCTGCCAGAGCAGCAGACTCCCATTGGAAGCAAGAGCGCGCTTCATTGGGAGCATTTAAATCAATACGGCGCGCTCTTGGAAAGCAGGTGGTGGGATGAGCAGTGTACTTGCATCTGGGGTTAAAAATTTCATCAACTATCTTTCAGTGGAGCGGAACCTCGCGAACAATAGCCTC
>JACQQP010000181.1 GCA_016206945.1 Candidatus Omnitrophota bacterium
ACGATCTCAAGCCGAGCAGCAGAAGGCTTTGGCGGCACAGCAAATTGCAGAAGAAAAACTGAAGGAGCATCAGAAACTCTTCGAAATTGGAGCGATTCCGCGATCGACGCTTGATAAAGTCAAGCTGGAATTAGATCAGGCACGATATGAAGCGGAAGCCATGACCCTTGAAATGAAAGCGAATGAGGCGATCCTTGAGAAATCAAATCTTTATGCGCCCGGCGCGGGTACGATCGGCGAGCTCAATGTTGAGGAAGGCGAAACGCTGACGCAGAACACTTTGATTGGGACTCACGTCTCATTGGAACATGTCGTCGCGCAGTTTGGCATTACGGAGCGGGAAATTAATAAAATCTCATTGGGTCAGAGCGCAAAAGTATTTGTGGATGCTTATCCAGATAAGGTGTTTGAGGGAACCGTTGAGAACATTGCTCCCGTCATTATCGGCACCTCACGAACGGCGGATGTGCGCGTTCGAATCGAAAATCCGGAAGGCGCTTTGCTCCCAGGCATGTTCGCTCGGATCAAAATTCTCTTATACCAAAAGAAAAACACACTCGTGGTTCCTAACGATTCACTCCAAGGGAAGGAACATGAGCAATATGTATACGTCATTCATCCTGAGGAGAAAACGGCGGTGAAAACACCCGTCGTGGTGGGTTATGCCCGTGTCGACTACGCCCAAATTGATTCCGGACTGCGCGAAGGTGAATTGGTCGCTGTCTCTGGCCTCGAGCGGTTGGAAGAAGGTTCGAAGGTGAAGATTATCGAAACGCAAGAGGCGGAGCTTTGATGTATGGGCATTGTTGGTTTGGCGATTCGGCAGCGCGTGACCACGGTGATGGTGTCCGCAGGCATCGTTTTTCTGGGAACGATTGCCGCGATCTCACTACAGAAGGAATTATTCCCGCCCCTTACTTTTCCGCAAGTCACGATTGTTACGGACTACACGAATGCCGCTCCGGAGGAAATAGAAACGCTGATTACGAGGCCGCTTGAGGAAGCGATTAGTTCAACGAGCGGTCTGCGTGAAATTAAGTCGATTTCAGAAGAAGGCAAATGCACCATTTTCGCGTCCTTTGGATGGAGCGAAAATATTGACTTTGCCGCTCTTTCGGTTCGAGAAAAGATTGATTTGGTCAAGGAGCGTCTTCCCAAGGAGTCAGGAGACCCCATCGTTTTAAAGTTTAATCCTGTGTCGCGGCCCATCCTTATCCTTTCTGTGACAGGGAAAATCCCGCCTGTTGATTTAAAGATGATGACCGAAAGCATTCTCAAGGAAAACTTAGAAAAGGTAGAGGGAGTTGCTTCCGCTGCGATTTCAGGCGGCTTGGATCGAGAAATCCAAGTGGAGTTAGATCAAGGGAGACTTCAAAGCACGGAAATCTCAATCCTTGACGTCGTTGATGCAATTGACCAGGCGAATATTTCTTATCCCGCCGGAAGCATCAAGAAAGGTCTTTACGAATACTTAATCCGCACGGTGGGAGAATTTCGATCGGTCCCGGAAATTGGTTTTACCGTTGTAACGACGGATGTCAAAAAGGAACTCGAGCGGCATCCGGATACGTTTATCGAGCGAGGGGCCAAAGGGGCTCGCGAAACCCTGGATACGCTTCGCGAGGAGCAGGGGCGCAGTGTGGGTGAAAAAAGGTTGGTCATGGTGCGCGACATTGGTGACGTTAACGACAGTTTCCATGAGAAAACGTCGATTTCTCGTTACAACGGTGCGGAAAACATTTCGATTGCGATTCAAAAACAGGGCTCAGCGAACACGGTTCGAGTGGTCGAACGTATTAGGCGTGAACTGGAATTTTTAAAAGAGGATCTCGATGCGCGCGGGATTCAGGCTGAAGTGATTTACGATCACTCTATTTTTATCGTCCAGGCGATTTTGAGTGTTCGGAATGCCGCTATTTTGGGTGGTCTCCTCGCAATGATTGTTCTTTTCCCTTTTCTTCGCGGCTGGCAAAGTCCTTTGATTATTGCTTGTTCGATTCCCATTTCTGTGATCGGTTCTTTTTTCGTCTTTCAACTTCAAGGGATTAGTCTCAATACCATGTCTTTGGCAGGCTTGGCTTTGGGCATCGGGATGCTTGTGGATAACAGCATTGTGGCGCTTGAGAATATTTTCAGGTATCGCGAACAAGGAAAAACAGCTTTTGAAGCCGCGGCCACTGGGACGACTGAAGTCATGTGGCCTCTCGTTTCCTCGACTTTGACCACGATCGTCGTTTTCTTACCGATGATTTTGTTTGTTCCGGGGATTGCGGGCCAATTATTTAAAGATCTTTCGTGGGCCGTCATTTATTCACTTCTTTTTTCACTCTTTATTTCCTTAACCTTGGTTCCCATGTTGAGTATGTATGTACCGGTCGAACCAAGATCGAAGGTACATGAGAACCTTGATCCTAGGGAGCAAAAGGTAAAACGATATTTCGCTGCTTTGGAACCCAGCGCACAGAATCAAATATTTCTTGGCATTGTCGGGGTTGGATTCATGCTTTTTTTATTATCACTTCTCATTTTCCGTTTTTTGGATACCGAGGTGCTTCCAAGAGTCGATCAGGGACAATTCTTGATTCGGGTGGCGCTTCCGGTAGGAAGTCGCTTAGAAGCGACGGACGAAATCGTGGGCATGATCGAAAAGGAAGTTCGAGGCATAAAAGAGGTTGACACGGCAAGTGTTACGATCGGTTCGTCTAAAACTTCTAAGGTCGGAGAAGTAAAGGTCCAGACGCTCCGCGAGCATCAAGGAATCATCCTTGCGGGTTTGAAGGAGAAACGCAAGAAGTCATCCTCCCAAATTGTATCTGAGCTGCGCAGAAAACTTGGGCCCTACGATCTTCAGAAGGCGGATATTGAATTCATTCTCCAAGAAAGCGAGTTTGAATTTGCGGAGGCGGGGGGCAAACCTGTGGTGGTGGAACTGAAAGGTTATGATTTGGAGGAGCTATCTAAAATAACCAAGCGAGTCGAAAAAATAATGAGATCGATTCCAGGCATTACGGAAGTACTCAACGATCTCGGGGCGCCTTCTCCTGAAACGAAAGTGGAAATCGATCGAAAAAGAGCCGCCCTGTTTGCCATTTCCGCCCGCGACATTTCATTGATCCTGAAAGCTGCGATTGAAGGCGCGGTAGCGACGACGTTTAAGGAAGCGGGACGCGAAATTGATATCCGTGTTCGGTTGCAAGAAAAAGATCGCAAGGATTTGAAACGCATTGGGGATCTACTGGTCTACAGCAATGCGTTGGAAGTTCCGGTACCTCTTAAAGAGATTGGAACCATTAAGCAGGGGTATGGACCGAGCGAAATCAGGCGAAAAGATCAAATTCGTACGGTGACGATTACGGCTTCCATTGAAAAGGGATATAAAGATCGGCAGGTTTTGAATCGGCTTTCGACAGCCTTGGGCAAGTTGACCTTGCCTGAGGATTTTACGCTGGATTTAACTGGAAAGGCAAAGGAGGTTCGTGAATCATTTCGCCGCGTCAGCTTTGCGATTGCCCTCGCATTGATACTCACGTATATGATTATGGCAGCTCAATTTGAATCTTTTCTTTATCCTTTCGTCATTATGTTTACCGTTCCTTTGGCTTTGATTGGTGTTGCGCTCGCGCTTTTGGTTACAGGAACCGCGCTGAGCATTATATCGCTTTTGGGTATTTTGATTCTGGCAGGAACGGTCGTGAATAACGCGATCGTTTTGATTGATTTTATAAATGCAACCAGACGGGAAGGGCGAGAACTCGTTGAAGCGTGTGTTGAAGGGGTATTTATCCGTTATCGCCCCATTCTGATGACCACATTAACCACCATTGTTGGACTGTTTCCCCTCGCCTTAGGGATTGGGAAAGGAGCTGAGCTTCAGGCTCCGTTAGCAATTGCCATTATTGGCGGCCTTTCGAGCGCTACCTTTTTCACCCTGTGTGTGATTCCTTCCGTTTATATCTTGGTGACACGGTTGGTCCATCGCTTCTTAGAAGAACGATCGATAGAGGAGGTGAGTTAAAGTGGGTTTGCCGACCGCTTCTGTAAAACGTCCTGTCTTGATCTACGTTATTTTTGCGGGACTCATTCTTTTGGGAATGATCGCACTCTTTCTGCTTCCCATGGAACTTTATCAAGGATCCAGTCGTGGAATTATTTCCATCATCATCCGTGCCCGTGGCGGCTTGCCTCCGATTGAAGTGGAGCGGATGATCACACGCCTTGTGGAAGAAGCTGTTTCTACGGCCGCACATTTGAAAACCATGTATTCAAACTCGCGGGAAGCAGAAAGCCGCGTGACGCTCGAATTCGAACCCGGGGTCGATATGAGATTCGCGGGGTTAGAGGTCCGTGAGAAGTTTTCGAGAATAAAAAGCTTTTTGCCCTCTGAGATAGAAAAACCTGTGATCGCAAACTTTGAAGACTCAGACGCCGCCGTCCTCATTTATGCAGTGACTTCTAGAACCTTAGCGCCTGAAAAGATCCGTGAAATCGTGGATCAGGAACTGAAACCGCGGCTGGATCGCGTGGATGGCGTGGCCAGTGTCGAAGTTTATGGCGGCCGGGAGCGGAAGATCTTGGTAGAAATGGATCGCGATAAAATGTTTGCCTACAATATCTCAATCGAACGCGTCATGGATGTCATTGGCGCTAGTAATATTGCGCTTTTGGCCGGAAGCTTCGAACGCGGCGCTTATGATTTTGCGGTGCGCACCATGGGTGCTTTTACAAGTCTTGATGAAATTGGGAACTTGGGGATTAAAGCCACGCGGCAAGGCTCGATCATCCCGCTGAAAGAAATTGCGACAGTCAAAGATGCTTATTTGGAACCTGAAGATTACGCACGCCTTAATTTGGATCAAAATGTGTCGCTCTATATTAAGAAAAGTTCTTTAGCCAATACGATTGAAGTGGTCACCCATCTCAAGAAGGTGGTGGATCAATTTACCAAGGAGCAAAGAGGCGATCTCAATGCGACCGTGGTTTCGGATAAGGCGAAATTGATCAAACGAGCGATTGGCGATGTCAGAAATTCCTTACTCCTGGGTGTTTTTTTTGTGGCGACCATTATTTATCTGTCGCTCAGACGCTGGATCTTGTCCTTTATCGTTTTGCTCACGATCCCCATTTCTGTGGTCTGCACATTTCTGTTAATGTGGCTCCTGGGTTTTAGTCTGAATGTAATGACCTTGAGCGGGCTTGCGCTTTCCATCGGAATCATGGTGGATAGCGCGACGGTGGTCATTGAAAATATCGTCAAGAAAAAAGAGGAAGGATTGAAGCACGCTCAGGCCGTCGTCAAGGGCACCGAGGAGGTGTGGCTTCCTCTCTTGGCTTCCTTGCTTACCTCACTGTGCGTGTTCCTGCCCATTCTTTTCATTGATAAGGAAATTCAAATGGTGTATCAGGGCTTTGCTGTGACGGTTTCGATTGCTTTAACACTGTCTTTAATGGCTGCAGTTGTTCTTACTCCAGTTTTTCTCCACAAGCGTCCCTTTGGAGTAGAGCGATCTGAATCTGGAACAGCTTCGCGCCCCATCTTTTTTTTCCAACGCATGCTCATCCTTTATGAACAAGGCGCGCGCTGGTGTTTCCGTTGGCGATATCTCCTGCTGCTCCTCCTGACCCTGCTCTTTGCCTTTTCCGCTTGGCGTCTTGCGAAACGTCATATTGATCTGCCGACTCAGCTCGAGGAAAATGAGTTCGCCATCGTGGTGTTTCCTTTGGCAGGGGCCAAATTAGAAGCCAATGATGAAGTTGCCCAAAGGCTGGAACATCTCATTCGTGAATTCAAAGAGGTGGAGATGGTTTCGGTCACGGTTCAGAAAGATGATCTGAGGTTTTTCGTAAGGCTCATTCCTCGCGGCAAACGAAAGATGTCGAAAGAAATGATCATGGACGAGGTTCGTGAGAAGGGGAACGAACTGATCAAGCAAGTACACGATGAGTATTCGCTCATTGTGGACGAGGGCGTAGCGAGTGAGGAAGCAAAGAAGCTCGTGATCAATATATTCGGCTTGGAAAATGAGAGGTTGGAACAACTGGCGCACGAAATCGCGCAAAAAATCAGTTCCATAAGCGGGCTTACCAATTTGGTCATGACTGATCTGCGTAAAAGGCCTGAATATAGCGTCGTGGTCGACAAAGGACGGGCGGGATATTATGGACTTACCGTGAAGGACGTTGCGGATTCCCTTCATGCCCAGGTTCGAGGAATGAGACCCACGAAATTTCACGAACTTGAGAAAGGACAGGAAATCGAAACGATCACGCGCTTGCAGCCCATTTATCGGCAGAAGGTGGATGATCTCCAGGAAATTTACTTTGTATCACCAAAAGACGGCGCGCAAATTGAACTCAAGCAGATCGCGGGCGTTTATCCTTCGCGGGGGCCGCAAACGATCGATCGTAAAGATAAATATCGTTATGTCTTCGTGAAAGGTGATGCGCATCGAGCGCTTGAGACGATCGCACAGGAGGTGAAGGCGGCGCTCAGGGATCTTGAAATGCCCAAAGATTATTTTTGGAGATTTGGCGGACGGTATGAAGAGTTACTTAAGGGAAAATCACAACTCGCATATGGAGTGGCGCTTTCGATTGCTTTGGTTTATATGGTGCTCGCATGCCTGTACCAATCTTATAGTCAGCCCATTATGATCATGATCGCGATTCCTTTGGCGGCGATTGGAGTTTTGGCAGCGCTTGCCTTTACGCGGAAGCCCTTAAGCGAGCAGGTTTTTATTGGCATGTTTATTTTGGTGGGGTATGTGGTCAATGCGTCAATTATTTTAATGGATCGCTTCAATCATTTAAAATTGACCATTCCAAATCCGGCGGAATGCTGGATTCGTTCCGCACAGGATCGCTTAAGGCCGATTTTAGTGACGACCGGCTCCACGGTGATCGGATTTATCCCCATGGCGATCGATCGTGGCGAATCCAGTGAACTGTGGTCCCCATTGGCGATTACGATGATCGGAGGGATTTTGGCTTCGACGTTCCTCTCTTTGTTTGTGATTCCAATGATTCACATCAGTTTTCTTGATTTTTTGACATTTCTTCGGGAAATGAATTTGAGGAAAATGGCCCTCCTTTTTCGAGCAAAATTCTCCATTCGCAAAGCCTAATTTTTTGAATCGCTGCTCATCAGCTCTACAA
>JACQQP010000183.1 GCA_016206945.1 Candidatus Omnitrophota bacterium
GTCTTGACCTGAATGGAAATGCTTTTCGTCGCATCAGCATTTGAGCAAAGGATGTCGACGCCCCTTGAGTTCCGAAGCGTCATCGAAGCGATATATCCCCGCCTTGTTAGTTCGCCCGCTACAAAATACTCACCAGCCAACCCGGAAAATGTAAAGTCTGTTTCCAAAACCTCGTCTGGGACTATCCTGTCGTTTGTTTTCATAGCTCTCTCGCTTGGCCCGCCTCTCGGCCCCAAAAAACTGTGTCAGTAATTGTGTCAGTCGCCAACACATAGCCGCTTAACCCCACTTAATCCGGTGTACTTCAAACCTTAGCCACCATTACTAAAGATAAGGGGTTAAATGTTCCCCTTAAGAGTCAGCTGCTCTACCAACTGAGCTAGTGGCGCACATCTGGACGCTCCAAACAATCACCCTTTTGGAGCCTTTTTCCGCGAGAAAGCATGCGTGGAATAACCGTAAAACAGTTCAGCACATTCCATAAGCGTCTCTGATAAGGTAGGATGAGGATGAATCGATTCCGCCAAATCTTTTGCCGTGGCCCCCATTTCAACTGCGAATACACCTTCGCTGATCAGCTCTCCGGCGCCCGTGCCCACAATTCCTACACCAAGAATGCGTTCTGTCTCAGGCTCTATAATCAACTTGGTGATCCCATCTGGCCTATCGGAACTAAGCGCTCTCCCAGATGCAGACCAAGGAAAACGCACCACTTGAACTTGGATGCCCTTTTCCTTTGCCTCTGCTTCGGTTAAACCGCACCAAGCGACCTCCGGATCGGTAAAGACAACGGCAGGGACCACGCTCTCAAAAGCGCTGGACTCTCCCGTCATGACCTCAATGGCGATCCGCGCTTCCTTAGTAGCCTTATGGGCCAGAAGTGCTCCGCCGGCGGCATCGCCGATCGCGAAGATATTGGGATCTTGAGTTTCCTGTCTCTCGTTCACTTGAATGAAACCCCGATCATCGCGCGTCACCCTTGTATTCTCAAGACCCAAGTCCGCGCAATTTGGAACGCGCCCGACGGAAACAAGGACGCCATCATAGAGTTCCTCAAACTCCTTCCCTTCCGCTTCCATCGTGACCTTAATTTTTTTACCGCTCGTTGCCATTTTCAGGACCTTGGTATTGACACGCACCTCTTTGAACATTTTTTTCGCATAACTCATGACTGGACGAACCAAATCAGAATCGACGCCCGTCAATATAGAGCCCAGAGCTTCCACCAAAACAACGGCGCTACCCAATGTCGCGTATACAGTTCCAAGCTCCATGCCAATGTAACCGCCGCCGACGACTAAAAAATCTTTCGGGATTGCCTCGAGCTCAAGCGCTTCTCGCGAAGTCATGATCCGCTTATTCCCAAGATCAAACACTTGGGGAAGCGCAGGCTTGGATCCCACCGCGACAATTGCCTTCTCATACTGAATAAATTTCTGTCCACTTTGTGTTTCGACCCTCAAGGTCTTGGAATCTTCGAAATAGCCTCTTCCATATAATACTTCTACGCCTCTTCTTCCGGCAAGGGCACTGATTCCTTGAGATAACTTCGCCAAAATGGACTCTTTCCATAATCTCATTTTACCTAAGTCAATCTGAGGCTCTCCAAAATTAACGCCTCTTGACTTGGACTCTTTTGCCTCCACAATCAGTTTCGTCACATGAAGAAGAGCCTTCGATGGGATACAACCCGAATTAAGACAAACGCCTCCAAGACGTTTTTCTCGCTCTACTAAAATGACCTTTTGGCCCTTGTCCGCCGCATAAAAAGCAGCGGCATAACCGCCAGGACCGGCGCCTACAATCACGAGTTCTGTTTTAATAGACTTCATCCCATCACCTGATTTAAAAGAACGCCTCGTTTTAAGTCAAAGCGTTCTTTGATTTCTGAAAGAAATTTTCGCGTTTCACTGTCCCACCACCTGAATGAAACGCGAGAAAAGCAGGTGATGGGATCATCCCATCACTGCTTTTCTTTCCTCAATGAGGCCTTTTTTACCATACGATCAAGCACGAAATTTTTCTCTTCAAAATGTTCAAAGGCGTGAACCAAGTCTTGAATAAACCGCGCACCCTCGGCGCCGTCGATCACACGATGATCGTAAGAAAGACACAGAGGAAGCATGGCGCCTTGCTTCACTTTCCCTTCCCTGACCACCGGCTTTTCACTCCCCCGCCCAAGACCCAGAATGGCAACCTCCGGTTGGTTAATGATGGGCGTAAAGTGAGCGCCTCCGATACTTCCCAAATTTGAAATGGTAAATGTAGCGCCTTGAACTTCCTCTAAAGAGATTTTTCGAGCCCGTGTTTTTTCGGCCAACTCACTTAATTCGATGGACAATTCCAATAAGTTTTTTTGATCCACATCCCGAATCACAGGAACCAGCAAGCCGTGTTCTGTATCCACAGCAACTCCCAAGTGGTAATAATTCTTACAGATGAGTTCACGCTTCAGCTCATCCAAGCTGGCGTTAAACTTGGGATGTTTTTTGAGAACTGAAACCACCGCCTTTAAAGCAATTCCGGTAAGCGTCAGACGAGCGCCTCGCCTCTCATAATCAGACGCATACCTTTTCCTGAACGCAAGAAGGGACGTAATGTCCGCTTCGTCGAATTGTGTCACGTGAGGAATGGTGCTCCAGGCCTCATACATCTTTTGGCCA
The DNA here is from genome assembly GCA_016206945.1 of Candidatus Omnitrophota bacterium. Taxonomy (GTDB): domain Bacteria; phylum Omnitrophota; class Omnitrophia; order Omnitrophales; family Danuiimicrobiaceae; genus 01-FULL-45-10b. The sequence continues at coordinate 2,664 of JACQQP010000183.1, forward strand.
ATGGTACGCCGGACCGTCGAAACCGGCTCTCGGTTAATTGGACCCCACTTCGAAAAATCGATGCTCAAAGGTGCGGAAACCTTTCTCCCGCCCGCGCGCCAAATGCCTGCTTGAAGATTGGCGAGATAAGATTTAAGGTCCTGAACTGTAATTCTGCCGCCTCGTTCGGTTCCTCGCACTTTGGTGAGGTCAATTCCTAAATCCCGCGCCATTTTTCGAATGGAGGGTGAAGCGGGCGGCGGAAGACCGCTTTTAGATTCATACCTAAAATCACTCCCGCCGACACGACCTTCATAAGCCGTTGGTTTTTCTCGAGAAACTGCTTTTTCAACCCGAGTTTCTTTCTCAGTTGGTGTTTTTCCGGCTACACTGCTTTCGGAAAGCGTCATGATCACTTGCCCGACCGCAATTTCTTCGCCCTCTTTGACATGCACCTTCGTAATCGTGCCTGAGGCAGGAGCTGGAATAGGAGCTGTCGCTTTATTGGTTTCAAGTTCCAAAATAGTTTGATCTTTTTTAACTCGCTCGCCTTCCCGAACCAGAATACTCACCACCGTGCCTGACTCAACACCTTCAGCAAGAAACGGAATCTTTATTTGCATCATATTCCTCTAGGTCATTTCACAAACAAATCGGATAAGTTTTTTCGGGATCTACCTTTAAATTTTTAATGGCTTCCCCAACGAGCTCTTTTTTCACCAAACCCTTTTCACTTAACGCATGAAGAACGGCGAGTATAATCATCTCGCGATCAATTTCGAAAAAACGTCTGAGACCAGCACGCGTATCACTTCTGCCAAATCCATCCGTCCCAAGCGTCGTCAAACCACCCGGCACCCACGGAGCGATTTGATCGGGTACGATCTTCATGTAATCAGAAACGGCTACAAAAACCCCTTTCTCTTTCTCAAGAGTCGATTCGAGATAGGATTTCTTCGCCTCGCAAGTTGGATGAAGCATGTTCCATCTTCGTACCGACAAAGCCTCCGTCCTTAACTGCTTGTAACTGGTAACGCTCCAAACATCGGCGGAGACGTCGTATCCCTGCAAACTCTCTTGAGCGCGGAGTGCTTCCCTTAAAATCGGACCACTTCCAAAAATATGAGCTCGATGCGTTTTATTTTTTGCTCCTTCTGAATATTTGTAAAGTCCTTTCAAAATCCCATTCCCTATACCTTTGGGCATGGCTGGCATTTCGTAATTCTCATTGTAAAGCGTAAGATAATAAAAAATCTCTTCTCCTTCTTGATACATCCGACGCATTCCGTCTTGAATAATTACCGCGATTTCATAGCCAAACGCGGGATCGTAGGCGAGCAAGGTTGGAACCGTACTCGCTGACAAATGGCTATGGCCATCTTGGTGCTGCAAGCCTTCCCCATTTAAGGTGGTGCGTCCTGCCGTGGCTCCCAGAAGGAAGCCCTTTGATCTGCTGTCGGCGGCCGCCCAGATAAGATCGCCGATTCTTTGGAAACCAAACATAGAATAATAAATAAAAAAAGGGATCATATTCAGGCCATGATTGGCGTATGAAGTTCCTGCCGCAATAAGCGAAGAGATGGATCCCGCTTCCGTAATTCCCTCTTCAAGCATCTGACCATCTTTGGCTTCCTGATAATACAAAAGACTTTCCTTATCGACAGGCTCATAAAGCTGACCCTTTGAAGAATAAATCCCAATCTGTCGAAACAGCGCGTCGAGACCAAAGGTCCTTGCCTCATCAGGAATGATCGGAACGACCCGCCTTCCTATTTTTTCATGACGCAAAAGCTTACTCAAAAGCCGCACAAAAACCATGGTCGTCGAGGCTTGAAGTTCCCCGGAACCTTTTAAAAACTCCCCGAAATAATCGATATTCGGTATCTCAATTCTTTCCGGCTTCACGTTCCGCTCGGGCACAAATCCTCCCAAAACCCTTCTGCGCTCCAAAAGATACTGCGTTTCAGGACTCTCCGGAGGCGGCCTGTAAAAAGGCGCATCTACGACTCCTTCGTCGCTAATGGGAATTTCAAACCGATCACGAAATTCCCTGAGCTCTTTCTCATTGAGTTTCTTCTGCTGATGAGTAACGTTGCGCCCTTCCCCCGCCTCACCCAATCCATACCCTTTGACCGTCTTGGCTAAAATGACCGTAGGCTCGCCCTTATGTTCCACAGCCTGTTTATAAGCATTATAAACTTTTTGCGGGTCATGGCCTCCCCTTGAAAGCTTCCGAATGGCATCATCGGTAAGATGATTGACCATCTCCAAAAGTTCCGGGTATCGACCAAAGAAATGCTTCCTGGTATAACTTCCCGGTGCTACAGAATATTTTTGATAATCACCATCCACGGCTTCTCCCATCCGTCTCAGAAGCACGCCATGGCGGTCTGCCTTCAGCAAAGGATCCCAATCAGAACCCCAAATCACTTTAATGACATTCCACCCTGCGCCATGGAATGCTCCCTCAAGCTCCTGTATGATTTTGCCATTCCCGCGCACAGGACCGTCCAACCTTTGCAGATTGCAATTAACGACCCAAATTAAATGATCTAAATCTTCTCGCGAGGCTAAGGTCAATGCGCCCAAACTCTCAGGCTCATCCACTTCTCCGTCACCCACAAAACACCAAACTTTGGGTTCCTCTCCCTTTAAAAATCCACGAGCACGCAAATAGCGGATAAATCGAGCCTGATAAATCGACATAATGGGCGCAAGTCCCATGGAAAC
>JACQQP010000185.1 GCA_016206945.1 Candidatus Omnitrophota bacterium
CATCCTGAGCGTTTTTTGTCGAAGGACCACCCTGAGCAACGTCGAAGGGCTGAGCCCGTCGAAGGACTCCCCGATGGCTTAGCTAATTATCCCTGAGCCTGTGACTGTTCTGGTGGTTACAATTGGCGTTTTGGGAAGTTTACTTGCGTCTTCGATCCTCAACCCAAAATAACCTTTACTTCTTGGGGGTCTTTTGATTTAAGGGGCTTGATCAGATTGCCTTCTATGGCTTTCCCGTTTACCACTACCTTTTTCACTCCACAGGAAACGTGTTTCGGGTTTTCGACCGCAATGTTGTAAACCGAGCCGCGAAAGAGGCGCCTCACTCGAAAACCGTTCCACTTCTTTGGAATCACGGGGTCGATTAAAAGCCCTTTGCGGGTGGGACGAATTCCAAGCAACCAATTCAACACCACCACCACGTACCACGTCGCTGAACCTGTATACCACGTCCAGCCGCCGCGGCCGAAATGAGGCGATTCCGGTCCGTCCACATTGCCGGGCGCGACATAAGGCTCCACAAAATAAAGGTCAGGGTTCAAGCCGCGCAAAACGGGATTGAAGCTCTTGTACACCTCGTAAGCTTTATCTCCGTCCTGCATGATACATTCCGCTTGAATAGCCCATGTACCTGCATGCGTGTAAAGCCCTCCGTTCTCGCGTACCGAGGGAGCGTATCTCGTAATGTAGCCAATGGTGGGATCGGTTTCATGGTAGGCGGGCGTTAAAAGAAGAGGCCCATATTCACGATAGAGATGTTTCTGGGCCATGGCCATTACTTGTCTGGCGCGCTCAGGAGAAGCCATTCCAGTAATCACAGCCCACGTCTGGCAATTTAAGAAAATTTTTCCCTGATCACATTTCTTGCTTCCGAGCGGACGGCCGTCATCGCGAGTCGCACCTAAATACCATTCGCCGTCCCAGCCGTATTTATTAACCGCAAGTTTTAATTTCTCGGCGCGGCTTAAATACTCCTTGGCACGGTTTTTATCGCCACGCTCTTCGCAAATGGGAGCGATACGCGTAAGAATCCCATACAGAAATTGTCCGAGCCAAATGGATTCTCCCTTCCAGCGAATCCCCACGTGACTCAGTCCATCATTCCAATCACACTCCCCAATTAAAGGAAGTCCGCGTTTGGAAAATCGCGTGAGCACCTTATCGATTGCGCGGAGACAATGATCATAAAGCGTGCCTTCAGTCATCTTCTTTGTTTTCGGATCGGGCAGGAATTGGACCTTAAGGTCGAGGATTTTTTGATCGCCTGTCTCATCCAAATAATTGAGCGTGATGAAATCAAGCCAAAGCAGGTCATCGGAACAATTGGTAATAGCTCCCATGCTGGTGCCGTGATGCCACCAGTGATAGACGGTGCCGTCCGGGAATTGCTGTTCGGCGTGAAGCAGGATTTGCTTCTTCGCAAGCTCCGGTTTGGCTGTGAAAAAAATCTGGCAGTCTTGCAATTGATCGCGGAAGCCAAAACCGCCGCTCGATTGATAATAACCGCAACGCGCCCAAAGGCGGGCTGAGATCGCTTGATACTTCATCCAAATATTTGTCATAAAATTTAATGCCTCATCCGGCGTATCGACCGTCGTGGCATTCACAAAGGAATCCCAGAACGCTTTGACCCTGGCGAGCTCTCTATCTGCTGCTTTAGGATCCGTGTACTTCTTAACAATATTGGCAGAGTGTGCGCGAGATTCTGTGTCACCAAGCGTAAAAACGACGGTTTCAGATTCTCCGGGATTGAGCGAGAGATCAACTTGAAGGCTTGCGATCGGGTCTCCCCACTTGCCCTGCGTATTATGAAGCTTGCCTTCGCGAACTGCTCGAGGAGTTTCGATTTCGCCATACCTGCCGAAAAAAGCTTCCTTATCACCTTCATAAGCAACCGGCCTTACGCTGGAGGCGTGGAATCCTTCAAGCGGCGTTTCCTTAAGACCCGTCGAAATAAATCCGGGAACGAGTGCGGGCCTTTTACGGCCAAAAAGACAGTGATTCTTCTGATCGATTTCGGTTTCGATAAATGTTTTCTGGAATTCCCGGTGTGTATCGGCGGCGTTGCCGAGACACCACTCGAAATAAGTAAACAAACTAAGCTTTCGCGCGGTCGAACCCTCATTTTTCACAACCACCTTCCAAACTTCGGCGGGTTCTTCAACGTCGACAAAGACGGTTTTCTCAATCGTGATGTCATTGAGGCGGCTTTTCAATATGGAATAACCCTGTCCGTGGCGGACTTCAAAAAAATCGAAGTTGGGACAGCAGGGTTTCCACGTTGCAGACCAAAATTCCCCACTTTCTCGATCGCGGACGTAAATGTACTTACCCCAACTGTCTTTAATTAAATCTTGTTCCCATCGCGTTATTCGAGAAAGGTTCGAGTTGTCGCGCCAGGAAAACCCGGAACCCGCTTGCGATTCTATTAAGCCGTAATCGCCGTTACAAATCACATTCACCCATGGGCGAGGCGTATCGGGTCTTGTAATCACATACTCTCGTCCATCTGCAGTAAAATAGCCGTAGCCGCTTTCAAATTTTCTTTCTTCCTTCCGGGACGCTTCTTTCTTCACCAATGGTTTCCTCTCTGCCTCAAGCAATCCTTCGGTCATCTTGCTTTTTTTCCTTTCCATGTTCTCGTCATTGTCATCCCCGCGTCCGCCAAAATACCGGCGGATCCCTGCCTCGCTCGCCCACTGCACCAAAGCTTCAGCGAGGCGGGCGGGATGACATCCTCAGGTACTCTTTACTCGCCTTTCCCCTGAAACATCTGATTGATCTGAGGCGTGATTTTTTGAACCGCTTCCTGGGCGGTTTCCTTGCCCGATTTCACCAAATCAAGCTCCGGAAGGATAAATTTTGCTTCAATCTCCCGCCATTTGGGATGAAACGGGTCAAAAACGATGTCATTGACCGCTTCATTCAACATTTTCTTATTCGCGGGCGGCGCCTCGCTGAGCGCCCAATTTCCTCCCATGGCCACCGACCGAAGCGAAGGTTGGGCGAGTCCGCGCTTCGCAAGCTCCGCCTGAACGGGAGCACTCGTAAGTGCTTTCACCACCTCCCAAGCCTCATCCGGGTGTTTCGATGATCTTAAAATTCCGTACCCAGTACCGCCGCTTCCGAAATGCCTGACGCCTTCTCGATTCTTTGGAAACATGGCCACATCCCAGCGGAACGAATACCTTGTCCGAAGTGCGGGCGTCTCCCAAATCCCCGAAAGAAACATGGCGAGCCGGCCGCTTGCAAACATCATGTCCACACCCATGCCCAAATTGGCCATCGCAAGCGGAGTGGGCATCACTTGGTACTTATTAATGAGGTCTGCGTAGAATTGAAGTCCGTCGATTGATTTTGGATCATCCAGCGTGGTCTTTGTCGGTGCTTTTACATCGTCAACCAAACTGCCGCCATTTCCATAAATGAAATTTTGCCAAGCCCACCCGTAGAAACCGTACTGCGTGATACGGCCCGAAGCATCCCGCATGGTAAGCGCTTGGGCAGTTTTCAAAAGGTCGTCCCACGTCCAATCATCCGAGGGATAGGGAATATTGGCTTGGTCGAATAGATCCTTGTTGTAAAAAACGCACGCGAAAGGCGCGACGTCTCTCGGAAGCGCATACACTTCTCCTCCCACCGTAAAGCGGTCCATAATGGACGGGAAAAAATCCCCAAATGAGAATTCAGGGTCTCCCTTAATGAAAGGGGTTAAACTTGTGAATACGCCCTTGGTCGCAAACGTGACAAAATAATTCACTTCTGCCGCAATCACATCAGGCGCGGCACCTCCTGCGATTCGAGTCAGAATTTTGGAATCATACCCTGTATAAGGCGTGTGCTCGAACCTCACACTGATATTGGGATGGGCTTTCTGCCAGTCTGCCATCGACTCCGTGACAATCTCAATTTCTTCCGGTGAACCCCAAAAAGCCACTTTAATCTCAACGGCTTCACCAGCCCCAATCTTGGCCTCCTCTTGTTTCTGGCCGCAGCCAGAATACAAGAGAAGACTCAATGCAAAATAGCTCATGAGGAATGTTCTCAGAGAGGTTCTCATATTTCTTTCGCTGGGGATTGGGTGGCGACTACAGGGACGGCGTCTGCGGGAGTGGCCCATGCTGGTTTCTTCACCGTTTTTTCAATGGGTTTCGTTGCGTAAAGATCGTAAATGATTTCGTCAGGCTCAAACCACAATTTAATTTCCCGCTCCGCTTCCTGCAAAGTGGCGGAAGCATGGATCACATTTTCATAAACGCCTTTGGTCGTAATCCGGCCGTATTGTCCACGAATGGTCACATTGTCGGCTTCCTCAGGATTGGTAGCACCTGAAATTTCTCTGACCTTTTTAATCGCGTCCTTCCCGACATAGACCATGGCCATGACTTTCTTCCTCGGGTGGTAATCGCCCATGATGTATTTGATTAATTCTTCAAAAAAGGGCTTCGTGCGCAACGCTTTGTAATGTTCCTCGGCTAATTTTCTCGAAACCCGCAACACTTTGGCGGCCGCGATCTCAAGTTTTGTCTCTGAAAGGCGAGTTAAGATATTACCTGTGAGCGACTTGGACAGCCCATCGGGCTTGATCAATACCAAGGTTTGCTCGGTTTCCGAGAGTGACAATTTGGCCATAACTAATAGATTTTAAAAGGGGTTGGAATTATATCACAGGAGCCTATGAAGTCAAACACAGAACTGGCGGAGGCGGCAGGACTCGAACCCCCGATACCCATAAGGGTATTCCGGTTTTTCCGCCAGAGGCGCCCGCCTGCCGGCGAGGCAGGGACCCGCCTCAGGCGGGCAAGACCGCTGTTTCCATCGAGTCAATTTCGGAGGAGATAGGATTCGAACCTATGAGGGCCACAAGGACCCTAACAGTTTTCAAGACTGCCGCATTCGTCCACTCTGCCACTCCTCCATAAATGAGCGCGCAACTTACACGTTTTCGCAAAACGCGTCAAGTTGCACGCGGCCGCGATCCCATGATCGCGGCACTACGCTCGGTTTTGACAACCTTCGCTACGCGAATTTACAGCGTTAGCAGCCCTTGCGATACTGCTAAGTAATATCGCAAGGGTCCCAGGAGGCCGCCAAAATTTTGCGGCGGGCGACGTGGGGTTTCCTTATATTTTATCGCTTCTCTTTCCGCAAATTCTTGAAGAATTCTTGAAGTAAAAATTTTGCCTCAATTTCCAGAACGCCGCTCACCACGTTTAAGCGGTGATTTAAGCGGTCGTCCTGCACGATATTATAAAGACTTCCGCAAGCGCCCGCTTTCATATCTTTCGTGGCAAAGATCAGGTTCTGACAATGCGACATGACGAGCGCTCCGGCACACATTGGGCAGGGCTCTACCGTTACATATATAGAAGCTTTCTCGAGCGATCCGCGATGATTTTCGCCTCCCTGCGATCTCAAAAAATCCGCTGCTTGTGTGATCGCAATCATTTCCGCGTGCGCCGTTGGGTCATGGAGCATTTCCATCTGATTGTGGGCCCGGGCAATCACGCGACTTTTAGAAACGACAACTGCGCCGACCGGGATTTCTCCCTTGTCAAACGCTTTCTTTGCTTCCTTCAATGCTTCGCGCATGAATGTTTCGTGAACAGAATTGGACGGCATGGCTCGTAAAATTCCCTTCGCAAAAGAAATCATATCAAATTTTCTCTGGTGTGCCAAAAGATTTGAAGAGAACAAATAACCTGAGGGCAATGAACTAAACAGCGAAAAATAAAATAAACGCTGCTAAAACCCGGTCCAATAGCTCTCGGGATCTCTCTCGCACCCAAAATGGACACAAAACTTTTCATCTTTAACTGAGAACTCACTTTGTCCAGGACGAAATTGCACCTGACGCGACTTGTCCGCCAAAGGACGGATCCCTGCCTCGCCGGCAGGCGGGAGCCTCTGGCGGAAATCTGTAACCTTTTTTACTTTAAAGTTTTCATATTTAGCGTGCTTGCCCTTGGCTTTTGCCAGGGGATACTTTTTAGATACCGCTCTTCTTTTAAATCTTTGGAAAAAAGTGCAGTTTTAAACACGGGAGGGACGTTTAATAATTTCAACGTCCTGTTGAATAAAGAAGACGGATCGGTTCAACTTGCGCCTAAAGACAAGAATCCGTCTTTCACTTAAATGTCCTTAAGATCCTCCCTGACAAATAGTTCCATCAGACACAGATAAATCTAAGCGTCAATCTCGTCATGGCATGGAACGTGCACCTAAGTATGATCTAACAAGTGGGATTCTAAAAAATTCTAATGAGGAACCTAATAATGAAAGAGATGAAAAATAGAGTAGTTGGAGTTGTGCAAACAGCAGTTGTCATATGGACTTTATTGGTTCCAGCGGGTGCAGCTTATGCGGTACTTATCGATTTCGATACGTACCCCGATAACTCGCCCGTGCCATCAGGCCCAAACGTGTTTGACCAGTGGGCCTCGCTAGGAGTGAAGTTTTTCGATGCGGCTAATAACGGACCAGCCTTCGCTGTTTCGAGCGGATGCTCGTTGTCTGCGCCGAACCACGTCGCCGGTAGCGTGAGTGCTACGGTTGTGTCGGTTTTCGTCGATCCAATCACCGGCGATCCGGCACTAACTGATTCTGCTGGCACAGCCCAAGACCTGTGCTGGGCGCCTGGCGAAGGAATTGACATGCGGGCTTACGATATCAACGGAAACCTGCTGGGACAATTCTTTAATGCAGGGCCTGGAAGTAGCTTCACATTTAATTATCCAGAGCCTATTATTGCTCGATTAGAAATGGATGTCGTGGGTCAAGGCATTGACAATTTCACGTTTAACCCGCCTGTTCCTATTCAATCCACCAACGGGGTGATTCCCGAGCCTTCTACCCTCCTGCTCTTGAGTCTTGGCGGCGGGCTTGGTCTTGGATTCCGGAGTCGCCGTCAGAAGCGAAGCTAGTGCTTCCTTTTTCACTACGAACGGTGTCTGCCGGCTGCGCCATTTTCCAATTGCGCCCCCCGTCTTTGGGGAAGAGTGTGTAACGTCAGGGAGTCAAGCAGATGGATGAGATGAGCTTTTGCGCTTCTCGGCAGTTTTGAGCTTCGCGGTTTCAATCTCAAAGGCACGCTTAAACTTTTTGTCCTTTTGGAGAGCTTCGTTAAGGTCGGGCTCGAATTTCTTGAATACGCGTTTCTTTTGCTTCTGATTTTTCATCGTGGAAATGGGAAACGTTTTTGTTCCTAAGCTACTTCTTCTGGGACGGGAAGGTTTCGGCTTGGCGCAACATTCAGCCAGCCGAGGGCAGCTAAATTTCTAATCGTGAGAGCGATTTCCTCGTGGTCAAGCGGGGGTTTTCTGCGCTGTTTCCAGGCTAATACAGATTTTAGAACATCGTCTTCGGAGATTTTCCCTCCGTTTTTCTGATGAAGTTCGTTCGCCACAAAAAGCACGGTTGCTACAATTTCGGCTTTTGCCGTGTCGCTCACCCGCATAAACAAATCCGTAATCTTTTCCAAAACCGAGTCCCAATTTTTCAACTGGTCGTCGAACGCTTTTCTGGCGTCCTGAAATGTTCGGCCTACTTTAACAGAAAACATTTTTTTCCCCAAACGTTCTTCGTAAATGAGCCCATTGTTAACGAGACTCGTAACCACATTTTTCAACTCAGAAGAAAAAGGACCAAAACTGCCTCTGGTGTATTGCAAGGTTGTTGGCAGTCCTTCCTCAGTTGCTACGTAAGCGATTTTTTGAAACATCGTTCGCCCGATAGTCGGATGATACTTTTGGCTTTCTATCCTGTTCAAAATCTCAACCAACGCCACCCATGCGGGCTTAACTCGCTCCATCCTCTGCGACGCGCTATGGCCATTTGTCGTGAGCGCTTCTTCCTCAAGAAATTCGATTTGAAGCTCTTCGTGAGGTGTGCCATAAGGAGCGTATAGCTCAATGGGAATATCAAGACGATTTAAGTAACGGTAAAGTGTCGGGCCGACAATATGCCACTCTAATTGACCTTGCCCGCATCCAAGCGGAGGAACAGCGATAGAAGTAATCCCCCACGCCTCATAATTTCGATTCAAAAACTGAAGCCCACGGACAATATCATCAAGCCGTGCCACTGAGCGCCAATGGTCTTTTGTGGGGAAATTCAAAATCCAGGGCTCTTGCCCTTTGTAAAGATACGGGACTCCCAACTTCGCTTCGCGGCGCTCGCAACGAGCCAAATAATCAGCATACATTTCAGGAAATTGCTTCTTAAATTCCAAAGCGAGCCCTTTTCCCATCACGCCGACGCAATTAATGGTGTTGACGATAGTTTGGGCTTTTGATTTAAAAATATCTCCGATCAGCACTTTAATCATAACGAAGTCTCAATCATTTGAAAAATAAATGGGCGTCAATATCAACAGAGTAGCTACCAGTTATTTGGACAAGGTCTTTTTTCATATCTATATTCGGCACATAAAGACCAAGAATGAAGCGGGTTTCAACTTTGTTCGGCACCAAAACTTCGGCGCATTTGACTCTCGTATTGATATATTGTTCTATCGGATTGTTATCAGTCCAGTTTTCTGCGAAAACTAAATCTTTAACGACCCTTGCAAGCCCTGCTGGAGACGGCCAGAAGGCAGTCCAACGGCTGGCTGCGTTGCCATCCGCTATGACAACCCCTGGTAAATCTAACACATCCGTGTTGACCCGCACAACAGCGAGTTTTTCGGAACGCGCCTTTTATACATCATAGGATTCCTGGCGCAGATGTAAAGATTGGTGTAATCGTGAAGCGGTCTGCCGTTTGGAATCACTTTCTTGGCACGTATTTTCTGCACCGCTTCCAACGCAACTGTTTTAACCTTCAGTCGTTTGGAGCCCGCGTTTGAAAGTATACCGTGCTCGAAAATTAAGGACAGATTTTCTACGGGCGTGATGTAGTGGAGTTCTGTAAGGTCGGCTCAATTCATTTTTGCTGTCCAGGCATATCATAATGGATGTGCCCGTTCAATAAGACTTTTGTGGCAGACCGCTGAGTTTATTAGCACGGTGTTAGCACGGAAGAAACTTGGCTGGCTACGGTTGCCAGCCGAATTTTCTTATCTTCTTTGATTGAAAGCATTAAAAGAACTGCAGCGCGGACGGCGACATCCATAGTCGCCGCCAGCGCAGTACCAAATCATTAAGATTTGGTGCGCCCGTCCCTAAAGGGACTGCTACGTCTACGGGAAGTGGGCTGTAATATTCCTCTCACGTATTACGAGAGGTGCTGTACTTATATGAGACGTGCGCCCGACAGG